>JALOMD010000006.1 GCA_025455595.1 Cytophagales bacterium
GCGTTTTGGGCAAAATTTGCCCAAAACGTTGTGGGAAAAGGAAAACAACAAACGCCAAGTGGCTGACAAAAATTAGCTTACGTTATTTCTGACGCATATAAACCACTGCAAGGCATCTGACTTCCGGTTGTTTGTGATTTGATTTTGACTGGCGACTAACGACTGACGACTGACCACTAACGACTTTGTACTTACCTTTCGGAAAATATTCCGCAATCCGCATTCCGACTTCTGCATTCCATTCACTCATTCTCTCATTCAACATTGAAAATTGTTTTCATTGTCAATCCCCGCGCCGGAACCGGCTCGAAGGCTCGTATCGAAGACCTCATCGGGCGGCACATTGACAAATCGGCGGTGGCGTACGACATCAAGCACACACAAGCTCCCGGCCACGCCACCGAACTGGCCGCCGAAGCCGTGCGCCACCACGCCGACTGCGCCGTGGCCGTGGGCGGCGACGGCACCATGAACGAAACCGCCTCGGCGTTAATCAACACCCAGACCGCGTTGGGCATCATTCCGCTCGGATCGGGCAACGGCTTGGCCCGGCATTTGGGTATTCCGCTGAACACGGCCAAAGCGATTCAACGCCTGAACCAGCCCACCCAAAAAACAATTGACAGTTGCACGCTGAACGGCAGGCCGTTTTTCTGCGTGGCCGGCACCGGTTTCGATGCGTACATCGGGCTGAAGTTCGGCGAGCAGAAAACGCGCGGCTTCCAAACCTACGTCAAAACCACGCTGACGGAGTTTTTCAGCTACAAGCCCTCCCACTACAAAATCACCCTGAACGGACGCACGTTCGAGTCGGAAGCGTTTTTGGTCAGTTTCGCCAACGCCGGGCAGTACGGCAACAACGCCTACATCTCGCCCGAAGCCGACATCGCCGACGGGCTGGTGGACGTGTGCCTGATGCGTCCGTTTCCGTCGCCGATGGCGGTGCCGCTGGGCGTGCAGCTTTTCGGGAAAACGCTCCATCTGTCGCCATACCTGAAGGTGATGCCCGCCAAAACCGTAATCGTAGAACGCCCCGAAGCCGCCCCCGTCCACATTGACGGCGAACCGATGATGATGGAGGCCCGGCTGGAGGTTGGGATACGCCCGGCGAGTTTGCGGGTTTTCGTTTAGCGTTTGGCGTTTAGCGTTTGGCGTTTAGCGTTTTGGGCGATTTTCGTCCAAAAGGCCTTCTGCCCGCCAACTGCCGCTGCTGCTGCTTACTTCTTTCCGCATTTCAAACTCCGATTTCCGCCTTCAATAATACCTTCCGATCGTCCGGTGCTCGACGATGATTTTTTTCAGTTCCTGCGGTTTGATGGGACCTTGCTTGCCGTACACGATTTTGCCGCCCGGCTCCACCAGCAGCGTGTAGGGCAAGGCCCCTTGCCAGTTGGGGTCGATGATTTCGATCATCTTGTACACATCGCCCGGCCCGAAGATGTAGTTTGGGTTTGATGCCTGCGTTTTTTTCAGGAAGGCGAGGGCTTTTTCGCGGCGTTCGGGCTTGTCGGCGGTGACGGACACGAACTCGAAGTCGCGGCCCCGGTACATGCGGTTGATGGCGACGAAATCCGGAAACTCCGTCACGCACGGGCCGCACCAAGTGGCCCACACGTTGATGAGCCGCAGCTTGTCCGAGTCGTTCCTGACGATTTTGCGCAGACCTGCCTCGTCCACCGTCTCCAAGCCCACGGGTTCTTTGGCCCAGTCGGCGAAGCCTTTCTGCACCCAGTCGCGTTTGTCGCTCCACTTCACCGAGCAGCCGAACGTCTTGGTCTTGGCCACTGGCACGGGCTTGCCCGCCAGCATGGCTTCAATGGCGGCGCGGGCATCCTGATGGGCGGGCGTGCTGCCGGGTTTCTCCGAGTCATCGATGCGGCCGGAATATTGCAGTTTGCGGGCCTTGTCGAACACGAACACGTGCGGCGTAGCCACCGGCCCGTAGGCCAGCGAGGTTTTCTGCGTCTCGCCGTCGTAGAGGTACGGAAAGTTGTAGCCTTTCTCCTTCGCGCGGATTTTCATCTCCTCGAACGAGTCGTTCAGGTCGCTGTAGCCGAGTTCGTCGAGGCGCACGGCCAGCGGGTCGTTGGGCGAAATGGCCACCAACGCCGCGCCTTTGGGGCCGTAATCGGCGGCCAAGGCTTTGATGCGGTCTTCGTAAGCTTGGGCTGTGGGGCAATGGTTGCAAGTAAACACCACAACCAGCACCGGAGCGGCGACAAAGCTTTTCAGGGTGTACGTTTTTCCGTCCACGCCCGGCAACGAAAAATCCGGGGCGGCGGCACCAATCTCCAACGGGCGGGGTTCGACCGCCAAAGTCGCGCCACTCACCAGCAGCGCGGCAACCAGGCACAGGGTTTTCATTTCGTTTTGCGTTTACCGTTTTTAGCAGTCTTCGTGGGTGGTTCTTGGGGACACGAACCACGGAACCCCACGGTTCGTGTCTGCACGAACCGGCCTCGACCCCGAACACCGCAACACTTTTGTGCAACCCCTTATAATCTTTGGTTTGGAACCCTATAAAGGTTAGGCTAACTTAGCCTTTTTCTTTGAAACGTACCCTAACACGCCGAAAACGTTAAACGAAAAACGGTAAACGCAAAATGAACATGCCCAAGCCCAAGAACCGCGAAGGAGTCGTGTATTCCACCAACCCGGATTTCGCGTACACCGAAAGCCAACCAGACGAACCTGAAACCCTGCCGCCCGCCCAGCAACGGCTCAAAGTGAAACTCGACCAGAAAGGACGCGGCGGCAAACAAGTGACCGTGGTGAGCGGTTTCGTGGGCACCGCCGCCGATTTGGAGATTTTGGCAAAAACGCTCAAAACGAAGTGCGGCGTGGGCGGCTCGGCCAAAGACGGCGAAATCCTCATCCAAGGCGACTTCCGCGAGAAAGTCGCCCAAGAACTCAAACGTTTGTCGTTCAACGTTTAACGTTTATCGTTGGGCGGCGTTTTAAGCTTGTTATCGATAAACGTTAAACGATTCATGACCTACGAACATCTCAAAGCCCTGCACATCATCTTCGTGACCAGTTGGTTTGCGGGGTTGTTTTACCTGCCGCGCCTGCTGGTCTATCACACCGAAGCCAACCAGCGGCCTGATAATGAGCGGCGCGTCATCCAAGAGCAGTTCCAGAAAATG
Organism: Cytophagales bacterium; assembly: GCA_025455595.1. Classification (GTDB taxonomy): domain Bacteria; phylum Bacteroidota; class Bacteroidia; order Cytophagales; family 172606-1; genus Xanthocytophaga. Next base: position 3,147 of record JALOMD010000006.1, read on the forward strand.
GAGCGGATTCTGTTCAACGCCATCATGGTGCCCGCCATGTGGATTACGCTGCTGACCGGGGCGGGACTGGTCTATTGGATGTGGTGGGACAACTTTGCGGCGCACGGCTGGCTGCACGTGAAGCTGGCTTTTGTGGCCGGGCTGGTGGTGTACCACTTTGTCTGCCGCAAGCTCATCGCCGAACTCCGCGCCGGGCGGTTCCGGTTCTCGTCGCTGCAACTGCGGCTGTACAACGAAATCGCCACGGTGCTGCTGTTCGCCATCGTGTTTCTGGTGGTGCTCAAAAACACCCTCGACTGGGTGTGGGGCGTGGCCGGGCTGCTGGTGTTTGCCGTGCTGATTATGTCGGCGGTGCGGGTGGTAAAGCTGTTTCGCGAACGGAAACAATGAATGAATGAATGAGTGAGTGAATGATAGAATGGAAGTTTGTGAATTTGCCCCCTACAATAACTCATTGATTGTCAACATCTTGTTCAAATATTTTATCATTCTCTCACTCATTCATTCAATCATTGTCGGACGCGTCACCGAAAACGCTGATAAAAATTTTGTTTAGAATTAATCTAAATCACTTTGAAGAATGGCGTTTGCGGCTTAGTTTTGTACTCGCAAACTTAAACCGCCAACGCCATGTACGTTGACACAACCCCAACCAGCCTCCCTGCTGCCTGCGACAAAGGCCCCGCCTGCCAACCTTGGGCCTTGCAAGAATGCGTTTTCAAGAAATGCTGCAAGAAGTGGAAGAAAGGCAAACGCTGCAAAAAATGCCCCGATGCGTGAGATAAGTAGGCAGTGACGGCAGCAGTTGGCAGTGCGTTTTAGGCAATTTTTGCCCAAAACGCCGTCTTCATTTGCGGCTACTCAACCAACCCGACACTCCTGATTGGTGAGCCGGTTACACCGGTTTTTGTTTCTTCGCCGTTTTTGGCGATGCGCATGACTTCAGTCACCTCCAGAACAAGTCGCCTCTCCGCCTTGGCTCCCTTTTTTTGGGAATCCTCCAAATCCACTCTTTTCTTGACTCCTTCTAAAGCCGCAGTCGCGCCCTGCGCCTCGATTTTCACCAACGGACGGCTGCCTTCCACCAAGTACACCACAAACCGCCGCACTTCGTAACGGTTTCCTTCGTCGCTGGACGGGTCGGGGGCCAACGCTTGCACGGTGATGGCATCGGGAAAGTTTTTCATGGAGAGATTGGCCCCCCGTTCCATCAACACGGCTTCCTTGCCGCGCACAGCCGAAAACCGCAGCACCGGTTTTTGGCCCGCAGTGTCAAAAACGGCGTATCGGCTTGCCAGCGGATTCGGCATAACGGCCGTTTGCTCGAACGAAAAAGCGGACAGCAGCCCGCCGACCAGCGGCAGGGCCAATGCCAACAGCCAGAGCCGTCGGCGGGAAGTAGCAGATTTGCGTAACATGGCGGTACGTTGCAGGATGGAACATTGGTTGAAAGAATGCGAAAACGCCGGTTGCAGCCGCTGCAACACGCTGGTGTTGAGCAGGTTCAGGTAAGCTTGTGCGCCAAACTGCCGGGCTGCCACTGCATCGGCGCGGTGTTCGTGCAGGGTTTGCAGTTGGGTTTCGAACAGATGCACGGCCGGATTGATCCAGAAAACCACGCGCAGCAACTCGGCGTACAGGATGTCGAACGTGTGGCCTTCGCGGATATGAACCGACTCGTGCCGCCGCACTTGCTCCTGCGCCTCGGCGGTGAGCGGCGCGGTTTCGTCCCAGAACAAAAAGCACGCAAACGACGAAGTAGGCCAAGCCCCGTGTGTGTTGATTTGCCAGTGGCCGCCGTGTTTCACCCGTTCGGACCGGCAAATCGTCCCGAAGAGCCGCCCCAGCCGCCAAACGAAGCACCCGCCGAACACCGCCACGCCGCCCAAATACACCCAAAGCAACACATCCGAAAAAGTGACTTCGCGTTGCCATTGCGCTACACGAACGGGCTGCTCCACGACTGTGATGGTCTGCGACAACTGCGCCAGTTCCGGCACCGTCTCGGCCACCGGCAGGGCCGCCTCGAAGGTGAGCAGCGGCACAAGCCACGCCGCCGTAGCCATTCCCAGCAAATAAACGCGACTAGCTTGCAGCAAAGTGGTGCCTTGCAAGGCCAGCCAATGGAACAGGTACAGCACTTCGAAGCACACGCTGACTTCGAGCAGGTAGTTGAGCAGGGCGGCTTTCATCGTGGGTTTTTGGTCTGCCGTTTTGGGTAAAAACCATGAAATCCTTATACCAATTTGGAAGTGGGAATGCGGATTTGGCTTCGCCGAACTCACGTTTCGGAATACAAAATCTGCTGGTAATCAGATGATTACATTGAATTTTTTACGCATTCAATCTTTTGTTTTGGTATTAATGCAAGCTGGCTGTGAGGTTGCTTTACTTCATAACGACAAGTTACAACTAAATATTTAAATGTATAACTAAAATTTTAATTAACAGAGTTGCCACCGGCTAAAGCTGATAGATTCGCCATCGCCTGAAAGGCGGCTGAAGCAGGCCTGGACAAGGCGTTTGCGGCCCAAATCCTTCAGGTGAGACCGGTTGATCAAGGGGGGCATGACAAAAATGTTCTCCTTTTGTAATGTCCTGACAGACAATTGTTCATGTCTGTATTTGTCCATAACTCACGTTCCGTAAAACCATAACTGGCTGTGCAACAAGAATTGCCTTGTATTTTCCTCGGCAAGTCAGTAGCTTCGCTCTTTCTCTTCAAAATGCAATAAATCCTGTATTATGTCACACTCTCGACGATCATTCGTTTTGCAATCAAGCAAAATCGCCCTTGGCAGCGTTATTGCATCCGCTTTGCCTCTGGAAGCCGTGTTTGCGCACAGGAAAAGGGTTTCACCCAACGACAGGCTTCAGGTCGGCCTGATTGGGGGCAACGGCATGGGCTGGGTAAACCTGACCTCGCACCTGAAACTGGCCGAAGTGGACTGTACGGCCTTGTGCGACGTGGACGACAACGTGCTGAACAAACGCGCAGCCGAGTTGGAAAAAGCTTCGGGAAAGAAAGCCACGTTATACAAAGACTATCGCAAGTTGCTGGAAGACAAGGCCTTGGATGCTGTCATCATCGGCACGCCCGACCATTGGCACTGCCTACAAACCATACACGCACTGGAAGCGGGAAAACACGTGTACGTGGAAAAACCGCTGGCAAGTTCCATAGGCGAATGCCAGGCAATGGTGGCCGCCCAAAGACGGTACGGCAAGGTGGTGCAGGTGGGCCAGTGGCAACGCAGCAACAAACACTGGCAGGAAGCCATTGCCTACGTCCATGAGGGCAAGTTGGGCCGGGTGCGGGCAGCCAAATCGTGGATTTACGTGGGCTGGAAATCGAAACTGCCCGTCAAACCAGACGAGGCGGTTCCGGCGGGACTGGATTACGACCTTTGGCTGGGCCCCGCCCCCAAACGCCCTTTCAATCCAAACCGCTTTCACGGCAGTTTCCGGTATTTCTGGGACTACGCAGGCGGCCTGATGACCGACTGGGGCGTACATTTGCTTGACATGGCCTTGCACGGCATGAAGGCGGGCGTACCGAAATCGGTCATGTCCATCGGTGGCAAGTATGCTTTCCCGGAAGATGCTATGCAAACCCCCGACACCCAGACGGCTGTGTACGACTACGGCGATTTCATGCTTGCTTGGGAACATACCGTCGGGATACAAACGGCTCCGTACGGACGTGCGCACGGTGTGGCGTTCATCGGCGAAAACGGCACGCTGGTAGTGGACCGCGACCAGTGGATGGTGCTACCCGAACCGGACGGGAAACGCTACCGGACGGAATCCGTGCCGGTGCAGAAAAGCAGTGACAATGGCTTGGACAACCACACGGCCAACTTTGTGGACTGCATCAAGAATCCCGGCAAAACGCCCAATTGTTCCATCGAAACCGGTTCGCTGGCGGCGGTGGTTTCGCACATGGGAAACGTGGCGTACCGGACGGGCCGCAAGGTTTATTGGGATGACGTTAAAAAGCAGTTCGGCAACGACAAGGAAGCCAATGCATTACTGACCGCCACCTATCGCGAGCCGTGGAAGTTTCCGAAAGCGTAAGCAACCGATTTGTGTCAAGTGCCTGTATTACAAAGTGGCCAGTGGTCAGCCATTACAAACATCGGACTTCCGGTTGTTGGCCATTTGCTTTTGACTGGCGACTAACCACTGGCGACTTTGTACTTACAGAGGCGTTTTGGGCAATTTTTTGCCAAAACGATTTTCCATTCATTCTATCATTCACTCATTCAAAATTGTGAATCAGACGGATCGGCTGAACACCGGCCCGGTGGCTTGCCGTTGCCAATACCGTTCATCCAGTTGCATGGCGATGTTGCGCACGAACGGACGGCCCGTTTCAGTGACGCGGATGCGGCGGCTGTCGAGTTCCACCAGTCCGTCGGCGGCCAGCGGTTGCAGCCGCACCAGCGCATCGCGCAGGACGGCGGGTGTGGGTTCGTCCCACGCGGTTTCGTGGCGGCACATCAGGCTCAGGATGTGTCGGCGGATGAGCCGATCCTCATCGTCAAGCAAATGGCCTTTGGTGAGCGGCAACTGGCCTTCGTTCACGGCCTCCATGTACGGTTCCACTTCCTTGATGTTCTGCGCAAACGCATCCCAAGTGTCCGAAATGCTCGATGCCCCCAAGCCCACCAGCAGCTCGGTGTGGCGCGTGGTGTAGCCCATGAAATTGCGGTGCAGCGTGCCAGCGGTGTAGGCCGTACACAACTCGTCGTCTGGCAAGGCGAAGTGATCCATGCCGATTTCCACGTAACCGGCTTCCAGCAGCCGGTCGCGGCCCAGTTCGTAGAGGCGGCGTTTTTCGGCGGCGGCGGGCAGGTCGGCTTCGGTGTAGCGGCGTTGGGCCGGGCTTTTCCAAGGCACGTGGGCGTAGCTGTAGAAGGCAATCCGTTCGGGCCGCAGTTCGCGCACCCGTCCGATGGTCATTTGCACGCTTTCGGCGGTTTGCAGCGGCAGGCCGTAAATGATGTCGGCGTTGACGGACTCGTAACCGACGGCGCGGGCTTCGTCGAAGGTGCGTTTGGTTTGCTCGAACGTTTGCGGCCGGTTGATGACGTGCTGCACACGCGGGTCGAAATCCTGCACGCCCACGCTGAGTCGCCGGAAGCCGAGGTCATGTAACGCCTCCAACTGGTCGCGGCGGGTGTAGTTGGGATGCACTTCGAGGCTCAGCGCGGCGTTGGGCATCACGTCAACGGTTTCGAGCAACGACCCAACGAGCCAACGCAGGTTTTCCGCCGAGAAAAACGTGGGTGTGCCACCGCCAAGGTGCATTTCGGCCAAGCGCGGCCGCCGCCCGAAAACGGCGCGGTACAGTTCCCACTCGCGCAGCAACGCCTTAATGTACGGCTGCTCCACGCCGTGGTTGGTGGTGATGCGTTTGTTACAGCCGCAATACGTGCAGAGTTTCTCGCAATATGGCAAATGCAGGTAGAGGCTCAGCCCGGCCGCTTGGCTGCGGTCGAAGGTGTGGCGCAGGGAGGTTTGCCAGTCGGCGGCCGTAAGGTTGTCTTGCCAGTACGGCACCGTCGGGTAGCTGGTGTAGCGGGGACTGGGAACGTCGTATTTCCCAATCAGGGTGCGGATGTCAGGTGAGTGCATGGCTGCTTTTCAAGGCTTGGTTTACAGGCAAAATTACCCTGCGGCCGCCTGCCGAAAGATGAGCCATGTCAGCGGAACAAATGATGAATGATACGATTTTCGGAATGGCGGGTCAATTGGCGTTTTGGGCAAAAAATGCCCAAAACGCTTTTCGCTTTTAGTTAAGCAGTCGAGCAAAAGTTTTCGGGGCTTTGCGCTTGGGATTACAAATCCGAGACAGTCGGGTTCGGGATTGCAAATCCCGAACAGCGGATTGGCTTCGCCGAACTTTGTTTGCCAATCCCGAACAGCACGCGGGTTTTGGGCATTTTTTGCCCAAAACGATTTTTGCCTTCCGTTGGAAGACTATCCTCTTGATGTTCTTTGCTTGGGCCGATCAACTTTGGCGAATGTATTACATCGCATTGTATTCGTCAATATAAGCCCTCTGGTCTGTCGCGCAGTGTTTATTTTTGTCTGTTTTACCTTCATGCGTGCAGCCAATGTCTCTCACGGATTTTTATGTTTCGCCGTTCCGCCTGCTTGATGTTTCATCATTGGCCAGCGACGGCGGACTGACAGACAAAAAAGACTTGTCCAAAACCAAGAAAAAACTACTCGCCGAAATAGAACTGAGCGATACGCAAACCGTCCGAGTGGGCAGTAACCAGTTCAGTAAAAACGACATCCTGCAGTTTTTCGACACCATAGAGGATATTGACAATTTGACCTATCATCAGGCCATTTATCAGGACAAGGCTTTGCTCGACTTTCTGGAAAACGGCAACCTTGACCCGAAATCGCATTTTTCCAATAGCACACTATACCAAGACGCTGATTTCGGCAGGTTTTTGTCGCCCTATTTCGCAAAGTCGTTAGGGTTTCTGTTCCAGAAAAGTGTTCGAAGAAAAACCGTTCATGCCACCGACTATTTGGTATGCAAAAATCTGTTTGAAAACGCAGAAAAAATGCATTCCGACACTTTGGAACAAGCCTATGTTGATGTGACGCAACATTTGGCGAAGCGGATAACAAAACTGCGAGCCATCCACCAAGACACGAAAGAGAAAGCCTCTGTGGGCGATTGCAAACAAGAAGTTCTGGATGCCTGTAGTTTCTATCTGATTTGCACGCTGAACGCACTACCCAACTACTTTTTGAGTCTGCGCGACGATTACGGAAGGGCACTGCTGAACATTGCCGCCGAAACATGGAACAAAGGCATAGACAAGCCGTTGGGTCGCTCTGTTACACACAGTCTGGCTGATTTGGATTGTAGTCCCGATGTCAAAGAGGTAATCCTCAAAAACAACAATGTGATGGGCCGAACCGTTGCCGAAAAAGTAGCAAAGGAAACGTCCGGCGGCTTGTCAACCGGCCGCGTTGTTGTTATTTTCATTATCCTCATCAAATTGCTGCTGTTTCTTATTTCCTTCGTTTCCAAGACATAGCAGGATTATCTATTCTGTCGCGTTTTGGGCATTTTTTGCTCAAAACGCTTTTCAATCTGTGAACAAACCGCTGATAATTATTCCATTGACAAATTAACCGGTTCACTTATCTTCACAATGTCCACAACGGATTTTTACGTTTCGCCGTTCCGCCTGCTGGGGGTGGATTCCCTGTCCGGCGACAGTGGTTTGGCCGACAAAAAAGACCTGACCAAAGCCAAGAAAAGGCTGCTCGCCGAATTGGAATTGAGCGAAACGCAAACACTGCGCGTCGGTGCCAACGAGTTCAACAAAAACGACGTGCTTCGTTTTTTCGACTCGGTGCAAGACACTGACAACTTGGAATATCACCAAGCCATTTACCAAGACAGTGCCTTGCTGGGTTTCTTGGAAAACGGCAAGCTTGGCGCAAGGGAACATTTCGCACAGAATCCACTGTACCAAAGCACTGATTTTGCCAGGTTTTTGTCGCCGTATTTCGCCAAATCGCTGGGGGTTTTGTTCGGAGAAAGCCTACAGGCGAGAGACCACGCCACTTGCAGGAATGCCTTTGAAAACGCCGAGAAAATGCATCCCTACATGCTGGAAGATGCCTATTTGGGTGTGTTGCAGCAGTTGACAAAACGCAAGGCAAAACTACAGTCTGTTTACCAATACATTAAAAGCAATGGGTCTGTAGCCGACTACAAACAAGAATTGCTTGATGCCTGTAATTTCTATTTCATTTGCATGCTGAACGCCCTTCCCTTCTATTTCCACAGCTTCCGCGACGATTACGGAAGGAATCTGTTAAACATCGCTGCCGAATTGTGGAACGGTGATATTAACAAACAGTTGGGGCGTTCCATTACGCACAGTCTGGTTGATTTGAACTGTGGCGATGAGATCGGGCAAATCATCCGCAGCAACAGTGCCATGATGAGTCAGTCTGTCACCCGAGAAGACACGGAAGACGGCGGCATTCCCATCGGGCGTATCGTTTTCATCATCATTATCATCATCAAAATACTGTTGGCACTGGCACACTGACCAATCCTCCGACTGAATCAATTCTTGCGTCTTTGGTCTTGAATAAAGACATTGATTGTCAATAACCTGAACCTTCTCCAATACGCACGGTTTGTTTTGGTGTATGTCTTGCAACTGACTGTACAAACCAGTTTTTTTCTTTTTTGCCCAAAACGCAACAAGCCGGAGCAGTCGCTGCTCCGGCTTGTTGCGTTTTGGGCAATTTCTGTAGAATTTTGTTTCTCTACAGAAGTAAAAAGGCGTTTTGGGCAAAATCTGCCCAAAACGCTTACAAACTGCCAACTGCTACCGCCACCGCCCACTTATTTTTACCCGATGCCCGTCCCCCTGATTCTGTCTTGGGCCTTTTGTTTGTCAGGTATCAGGTTTGACAGAGACGCAAGGGCCACGTACAGTTCGTTGTAGTTCTGTCTTTCCAATGCCTTTTCGCCCATTTCTATGAATTGCTTTGCCTTTGTCCGGTCAGTGAATTCGTCTGACGGGCGGTTGGCGTACCAGTGAAAAGCGGCGATTATCGTGTGTGGGTCGTGCTGGCGGATTTCCCAGGCCAGTTTCGTCAAGTCTTGGATTTTCTTTTTAATCAACGGCGCACTGTTGGTGCTCAGGAAACTTTTCTCGTTGGCGGTTATTTGCTCAAAACGCACCCGTCTGGCTTCGTCATTGGCTTTGTTGATCCAATACTCACAGTCGGTCTTTTCAACGAAATACTCTTCTTTCATGGCGGCAAGGCGGTGGTCTTTGCCTGCGTTGTCCAACCTGGCGGCCAACTTGCGTTTTTTCTCTTCGAGTTGGTATTTCTCGTCCGTTACGTCGTCGGTCGAAAACTCGGACAGACGATTGTAAATCGCCTCCAGATCAGTCCTGATTTGCTGCAATTGCGCCGCCGACTCGTAATTTTCGTCAGACTCGGCTTTTTGCAACTCCTGGCGGGCGTTGCGCAGCAGTTCCTTTACTTCTTCCTTCAGTTTGCCGAGGTTCACGCTTCTGTTCGACGGGCTGAAAACGTCTGTAAATTCCTGATCATTCAACAGCAAGACCGCCGTAATCGTCAAGTCGCGTGACTCGCTTATTTGAACCGTGATTTCAATATCCGAGCCTTTGATAAGGTCTGTTTGCATATCCGAACCTTTGATTTCAATGGCTCCGATAGATACATTGGACGACGGCAAGGCGTATCGGTTGCCTTCCAGAATATTGACAATCAACGCATCGTCGCTTTTTTGCGACATGGTTCTGGTGATTTCCTTGATGAACGTTTTGCGCAACGGCAAAATGGCGTTTTTCTCGAACAGCAGTTCCAGCTTGGTGGTGTTGTTCTCGAAATCGTCCACTTCTATGCAGATGTCGTTCGGGAGCGGCTGCCCGTATATGCTGAATTTTCCTTGCGAAATCTGTATGGGTTCAATGAAAACAGGCAATGGGTTCTTCTGGCTGTCATAGACCTTCATTGAGAAAATGTTGTGCATGTTAGGCAGCAGCGACAGCGACTCGCTGATCCGGTCTTTGAGTACTTTCACACCCGAATCGTATCCGCCATCTTCACGCGTGATTCGGTAGAACAGGCCCTCCAACTCACCGGAGACGGCGGCTGTGAAATATTCTTCTGTTTCGCGGCTGGTTTTCTGATAGGCCATTTTCACCCGAATGCCCCGGCTGTCTTCTTCTGTTGCTCGCAGGCCGGTCTGGTCAGGCTTTATGTTCTTGGTCTTGGTGCCCGCGTAGTAGGCCGCCCCGATGCCAACGGCCGTCGTGGGGTCAACGCTACAGTTCACGGACAGTCCCAACTGTGCCGTGATGGTGTTGCGCACCGCCGGAATGTACGTGCTGCCGCCAATCATAATCACTTGGTTCAAGTCGGCGGGCGACAGACTGTTGCGTTCCAGTATGCGGCGCACCAGATCAATCGAATAGTCGATTTTTTCCTGTATGCACGCTTCGAATTCCGCCCGGCTGATGGTCAGGAACACTTCGTGCTCTTCGTCGTTGTCGTCTGTGATTTCAAACTCAATGTCTGCCTGCGCCGCCGACGACAGCATGATTTTCACTTCCTCTATTTTATGCAGCAGAATGTAATAGAGTTTGTTGTATTTGCCCGTGGCACTGCGAAACTCGTGCAACAGATTTTGGAACGAGCCGGTTTTTTCCAAGTGCGGCACCACTATTTTTTCCAGCACCAAGAAATCGAAGTCCATGCCGCCCAAGAAGTTGTCGCCCTCGTGGTCTATTACTTTCATCTCGTCCTCGTCAATGCGAATCAGGGCTACGTCAAAGGTGCCGCCGCCCAAATCGTACGCCAGCCACTGTCCTTTCAGTTCGTGCCCGTCGTTTTTGTTGGCAAAAGCCAGGCTGGCTGCAATCGGCTCCTGCAACAACACCACTTCTTTGAAACCCGCTTCGTAGCCGGCCTTTTTGGTGGCGTTCGATTGTATGGTGTCAAATGAAGCCGGGATGGTAATGACAACCGAATCGGGAATTTCGCCAGTATAGATGAAGCTTTTCAGTTCCTGCAACACCAACGTCGAAAAATAGACGGGGCTTTTGTGTTGGCCTGTGCTTTTGACAAACATTTCCTCGGAAGTGCCCATTTTCCGCTTGAAACAAGAAAACACATTTTCGGGGTCTTTCTCGACGTATTCTTTCGCCTTGTCGCCGATGATGATGCGTTCTTTCCGAAAGGCCACTACCGACGGCAGTGTTTCTTTCAAACTGATGGGGTTTTTGAACACTTCCACTTTGCCGTCGCGGATGGTGGCTATCAGAGAATTGGTCGTGCCCAAGTCTATACCGAAATTGATTGTAGCTGACATGAAATAATGTTGAATACTGAATGTTGAACGCTGAATAACGAATGGTTAAAAAACTACTTGTGGACTTGTTTTGGGTGTTTCCGCTCCTGACCACGCCAAGTCGTGGCAGGCAGGTCGGGACAGGCAGTTGCGAGATTCTTCGATTTTTGCTCAAAACGCTGCTTGGTTTTTGGTCGTTTCCGACTCTGTGGGTGCGGCCCTGACGTTGCGTTGTCAATCGGGCCGCTCCTACGGAGCTTCTTCTGTGACTTTTCTGTATTTCTACAGACGGTTCGCATCCACGGGGCTTTTGCGTTTTGAGCAATTTTTGCTTAAAACGATTGTATAAAGCCGACTTCGGCACGGAAAACCATCTTGCGTATTTGAGGGGTCATCAACGAGTAGATAACCAGTACATTTACTCAAGACTAAAGACACAAGACTCATGACCGTTTGTTGTTATTTCCAAGATTCCACAACGACAACGCCTTTCTGTACGATTCTGTTGCCCACTGTGCTTTTCTCAAAAATCACCGGCTTGATCACACTGGTGATTTTCAAGTCGTCGGTGGCCGTTCCTGCGATGGTTGCCTCGCAGTCGGTGCGGGTTTCGTTGTAGCTTTCGCCCATCGGATTGTAAATGTACAGGCCGATCTCCTCGAACGTGTTCTTGATGCGGTCTATGTTGCGCTGAATGGACGCGTTTTCAGGCTTTCCGTTTACCTTCTTTTCGATTTCAAACAACTGATTGATAATCTTGGCGTGCTGCGAACTGAAATCTGTCATAGAAAAAGCATTGTTGATTGATTGCAAAAACAAATTGTCTCTATTTAATCTTTGGCGTTTTAGGCAAAAAATGGCTGAAACGTCTATTTTGTCAGAACCCTGATTGGCTTCGCCGAACTGTCGTTTCGTAGGATTAAAGGATTACCCTGATTGAAAAGCGAATAATCATGTTAATCTTCTAATCCTACGAAACGACAGTTCGGCGAAGCCAATCAAGGTTCTGACAACTGGGCGTCCCGACAAGTCGGGATTGCCCAAAACGCCACTCGCCACTTACGACTTATCACTTACGACTTATCACTTACGACTAATTTTTAACTACAAACTTCACCCGTTCCACACCGTTCGCAGTGCGCAGCACGGCCACGTACAGGCCCGGCGGCAGTGTTTGGGCGAATTCAACGCGCAGGTCAACTCCTTCCGAAGCGGTTCGGTAGGCGAGCCGTCGGCCAGTGAGGTCGAAGATGTCGGTGAGTTGGAACGAGCCGCTCGCCCGGAAATACACGTGCATGCCGTCTGAAGGGTTCGGGTAAGCCGTCACCGCCAACGGCGTATGGGCTCCTAACCGCACTGTTACCACCCGCGAGTATTCGTAAGAGCCGTCTTGATCCTCGATGCGCAAGCGGTAGAAATTTGCACCGTCAATCGGCTGACTGTCAAACGATTGGTAAGTGAGCAAGCGGTTGCCGCCACGAGCCGCCACGGTGTCAATCGGCGTGAAGTTCACGCCGTCGGGGCTGTGTTCGACCACATACTGCAACACGTTCACCTCGCTGTTCACCCGCCACGTCAATTGCACGCCGCCGTTTTCCAAACGGCCCGCGAAATCGAGTATCGTGGCGGGCAGCGGGTTGAACTCGGTTTCGGAAGACAACGTGAACGGACTGAAATTGTCAACGGCACCCGTGCAGCCCAGCGTATTGTACGCCGAACCGACAGCACCGCTGGCCGGGCCAGGGGCGGCACCCAAGTAGTTGTCGAACGAGCCGCCGCCCACGTTTTGCCACAGCGTGCCGTTCCAGCGGGCCACGCGCAGTCCCGTGTGGTTTCCCACACCGCCCGACTGCGGGTTGCGCCAAGTCAGCGACACGAACACGGCATCAGTCAGGTTCTCGCGGTTCACTATCCAAAACTCGCGGTTGCTTACGTTCAGGAGCGGCATGGCACTGCATACTTGGCTCGCCTGCAAAGCGGTGTTGCTGAATCCGGCACCGGTCGGGTTTTGCAGGTAGTATTGGCTGATGAAAGACGATTCAACGTTGAGCGAAGACGAAATGCCGCTGGGCCGGTAAAACGGCGTGCTGCCCACAAACGTACCGATGGGGAAGTAGAACGTGCCCGCCACGCGGCCCACCTTGCGCACCGCCCCGATGACCAGGCTGTTGTCGCTGGCCCCGACGGCGGTGGCGTTGTCGCGGAAAATCATCACGTTCGTGGGCGATGCGGTGTACGGGGCCGTCATGCCGCCGCCCAGCAC
>JALOMD010000360.1 GCA_025455595.1 Cytophagales bacterium
ATCCGCAATTTTCTTTGGGCTTTTCCTGACAGAGTTCCGGGCTTTTTTCCCCACAGTTGCCGAGAAGAAAAAGAAGCGAAATAAAAGCCAAACGAGTTGTCGTTTTCATGGGGACAAGTTTTTTATACATGACCCACAAAACGGACAGAGGGTTGCACGGAACGGAAAATTTTGAGCAAAACGTGACCGAGTGATGCTCGGCGTTGAGATGCGGCTTCCGCTTCGGAGCGTTTTGAGCAAATTTTGCTTAAAACACAAGCCTGTTGTCTTGACGTTCGGCGGATTTCGGTCAGACGCACCGCGTCAGACCTGCGTGTAAGATGCGTTTTAAGCAAAAAATCCCAAAACGCCTTCTCCCTATGCTCTATGCCCCATGCTCCCTACAGCTTTCCCTCAAACGGCACCACCACTTTCAGGCTGATGTTGCGGCCCATGTTGAAAACACCGCGCCTGCCGGTGGCGAGGTTTTCGTCCAAGTATTTCAGGCGGCTTTGGTGGGCTTGGTAAGCCACGTCAAAGAGGTTGTTCACCGACAGATAGACCGAAAACAGCGTCTTTTTGGTGTTGGCAATCACGTCGCCGCCGAGGCCGAGGTTCACCAATTGGTAGCCGGGCGTGGCGGTTTCGGTGTTGTAGGCGGCCAGAAAGCGGTTTTGCGTCTGATGGATTTCCAAGTCGGCGGTGAAGTACAGGTTTTGGAAACGGTTGCGCCAGCGGTCTTTGGTCAGTTTCAGTTGCGTAATCCAGCGCGGGGCGGGCATGAACGGCAGGAAACGCGCCGCCTCGAACGGGGCCGAGCGGTTTTCGCCGAACACAGCCGAATAGCTCTGCGTCAGGCTGACCCAGCGGAATTTTTCGGGATTGAAAGTGACAGTGGCTTCCGCGCCGCGCAGCAGGGCGTTGCCTTGCGTGTAGCGGAACACCGGGATGTCGCCATCCACCAGCGAATCGGAGCCGTTGCGGGCCAGCACGCGTTCGGAAAACGTGTAGTTGCGGATCGAATTCTGGAACAAGCTCACGTCCACGTACCAGCTTTTGTTCTCGTAGGTGAAGCCGAGGTCGCCTTGGTAGGCCACTTCGGGCACGGCTTGCAGGTTGCCGATTTCGTAGCGGGCCGTGCCGGCGTGGATGCCGTTCGACGACAGTTCCGGCACGGTCGGGGCGCGGAAGCCGCGTGAAATGTTGGCCCGTACGGCCAGCCGGTCGGTGAATTCATACACGCCGCCGAGGCTCGCCGACACGTTCTGGTAGTTCTTGTTCACCCCCGCAAATCGCTCGGAATCAGGCCCTTGCGGCGTGACTTGAAAATTGCCCTCGTTGTCCAAATACAACCGGCCGATGTCAAGCACGCGGATGTCGTACCGCAGGCCGCCGCTGATTTTCAGCTTGTCGAAATTCCGCTTGCCGAACAGGAAAACGCCGTTGTCGAACAGGTTGTAGTTCGGGTACAAGACCTGAAAGCCTTGGTTGGCGAAGTTCTGGAGCATCCCGTTGGTGCCCGCGTTCAGTTCCCAGTCGTTGGCCGAAGTCAGGTTGTACCGCAGGTCGTAGTAAGTGGTTTGCAGGTTGAAATCGAGCATGGACTGCCACGGGCGGAACACGTCGAAGTACTCGCTGCGGCGGTTGCGGGCGTAGCCGAGATTGAACGTCAGCGACGACCGTTCGGAGAGGTTCAGCAGCGTGTTCCACGATATTTTGGAGTTGAGCAGCCGCTGCGAGTTGAACGGGATGAACGACCGACTGCGCAGTTCGTCGTCGGTCACGGGGCGGTCTTCTTCTTGACCGTTCACCACAGTCGGTACGGTGAAACGGCCCGTTTCGTCGCGGGTGCCGCCGATGATGTTGAACCGCTGGTACGAACGCACCAAGTAAATGCGCGAGTAACCCCACTTGCGGTTCACGCCGAAAAAGCCGTTCAGGTTCACCGGTTCCGAGAAATTGGACGCAAACACGCGGCCATCGAAGCGGTTGCGGTAGTTTTGGGCCGACTTGGTGGAGGCTTGCACCAGCCATGCGAAGCCGTTCTTGTTGCCCGCCACCTGCGCCGACAGGCCAATCAGCCCGTGGTTGGTCTGGTAATTGGTCAGCACGCGTCCGGCGATTTTCCCTTCCTCCACCGGCCTCGGCGACAACACCGACAGCACGCCGCCCAGCCCGTCGGAGCCGTACATCAGCGACCCGGCCCCCCGGATGATTTCGTAGCGGTCAATCGAGTATTCGTCAATCTGGATGCTGTGTTCCTCGCCCCACTGGTTGTCTTCCTGCCGGATGCCGTCGTGCATGGTAATCACGCGGTTGAAGCCCAGCCCGCGAATAATCGGCTTGCTCAGGCCCGCCCCGGTGGTCACCTGCGAAATGCCCGGCATCCGGGCCACTGCGTCAATCAGGTTAGTCGCCGACTGCTGCAACAATTTGATTTGCGTGACGGCCGTAATCGGGATGGGGCTTTCCTTGATGATGGTTTTGGTCGAGGAGCCGGACACAATCACTTCTTCCAGCGTCTGCGAGGCGTTTTCCATCAGGAAATCCTTTTCGGTGTCGGCCTGCACGGCGATTTTTTCCAGCAGCGTGCGGTGCGACACGTAACTCACCTGCACCGTGTAATTCCCCTTGGGCAGTCGGCTGATGCGGTATTGTCCGTTCACGTCGGTAGTAGCTCCGGTGCGCAATTCGGGAATGTAAACCGTGGCACCCACTACGGCTTCGTTGTCTTCGTGGTGTCGCACGCTGCCACTCAAGGTGAACTGGGCAAACGAGGCGCAGGCGAAGCAGATGAAAAAGGCGAAAGTCAGGAGTATTTTCATAGAGAGTCGTAAGTCGTTAGTAGTAAGTCGTAAGTCGTTAGTAGTAAGTTGCCGATGAGCAGTACGTTTTGGGTAAAAAACGCCCAAAAGGGTTCATTGTCTGAATCAGGATTTACAGGATTGGCAGGAAAAACAGAATGCGTCCAACCGCGTTTTGGGCGTTTTTTGCCCAAAACGCGGTTCCCCCTCACTCACGCCTTGGCGTAGAGTTCAAAAGCCCCCTCTTTGGGAGGGGGTTGGGGGAGGCTCGGCGGGCCGCGCAGGAAAACCACCGCCTGCGGTGCGAAAGGCGCGGCTTGGCGGTGGTGCGGCAAAAAGAGGAAATCTCGGAGCAGAAAAACAACCGTGGCCAAGGCGAATGCCACGGCCAACGTGGTGTCGGCTTTGGCCAAATGGCCCAGCCAAAACATCTCGAAAGGCGAATGCTTGTGCCGCTGGAACGGCGAGGCGTTGTCTTTTTTGTACGGGTGGGCGTGTACTACAATCTCGCCGTTGGACAGGCGGTGCAGGTGGTAGTTGGTCACGCGGTAGCCCCACGACAGCACAAAGGCCGTCAGCACCGCCCAAGCGAATCCTTTCCGTATGTCAGCAAGCAGATTCAATTCAGAATTATGAATTCAGAATTCAATGTATAGCGTCACCGAGCAAAGCGTTTTGGGCAAAAATTGACAAATCCCGCAATCGGCGGGAATGCTTAAAACGCGGCCTTTGTCACGCTGCACTCTTTGTTACCAATAAGCAAAAAACCGGTGTTTTGTTTCCGGTTTGGTGCAAATTTGGCCGAAAAAATGTCAACAACACACGTTTGCGGACTTTTTTTCGCGCCGATGCAACCATCGGGGCGTTTGGCGTGTCCATATCGGTAGCAAGCCGTTTTGGGCAACTTTTAGCCAAAACGCCTCCCGAAGACTATGAAACGACTGTTACCCGCGATTCTGATTGCCGTCTGTGTCTCTTGTTATACCGAACAAGCCCCTGGCCCAGTTGCGGTAGGTGTGAACGAGGAGTTTGAGTTGGCCTACGGTCAGTTGGCGAATGTGAAAAGTAAGGCCAATGAAAGCCTGT
This sequence comes from Cytophagales bacterium, assembly GCA_025455595.1. Taxonomy (GTDB): domain Bacteria; phylum Bacteroidota; class Bacteroidia; order Cytophagales; family 172606-1; genus Xanthocytophaga. The sequence goes on from JALOMD010000360.1 coordinate 3,870, forward strand.
TTTCACTCGCTTTCATGTGGGTGGAAGACACTCGCTGTCCTACGCCTAAAGTGAACTGCATTGTGGGCGGACAGGTAACAGTACAATTGGAAGCCCAAGCCGGAGACGAAAAGGCGAAAGCCGATCTTTGCCTCGGCGACTGTTGGTTCACCAACCAGCGGGGCCGCTACCGCATCGCTGACTCCACGGACATCCGCATTCAGGAAAAACGCTTCCGCATCCGCTTGATTGACGTGAAACCGCACCCCGGCGAGGAGTGGGACAAACCGCGCTGGCAGGAACGCGAACGGAAACGGGCCGCTTTTTTGGTGCGCGAACTGTAAGCAAAACAAAAGCCGCCCGGCTAAACCGAGCGGCTTTTGTTTTGCTTACGGAGCGGCTGCGCACTGTGTTTTCCGAGAAAATTGCCCAAAACGCCTACCGGCAGAAAACAATTCTGAATTATTCTCCCACCGGTTCGGCGTTTTTCAGGATGTAAATCATCTTTTCGGTGTTGGTGCTGTTGAGCACCAGCGTGCCGCGCAGGCGCATGGGCTTGTCAGACTGCTTCACGGGTACGCGGGCCTCCACTTCCACCACCGTTTCGGGGCCGCCCACGCCGCAGAAAAAGCACGCCTCCAGTGGCAAGGAAGACAGCGCAAAGTGCTTCGACCAGCGGGTTTCTTCCAATGGAAACAAGTAGCCCGCCACCTCGACGGTCTTGCCGTTGAGGGCTTTGATT
>JALOMD010000361.1 GCA_025455595.1 Cytophagales bacterium
AAAACGACAGCCGCTCGCCTCTGGCGAGTGGCAACTATCCGACAGACAAAGTCCTGTCGGTCGGCCTCTGGCCGATAGGTGTTTGAGTGGCTAAATAACCGACAATCAACGGTTACTGATTCAATTGATGCTATCTCTGGTTGCGCTTTTCCCGGCCAGAAGCCGGGTGACAGTTGCCATCACGCCACAGCGTGACGGCTGAAAATTATATTGTAACTATTTGATTATCAACCGATAACAACTCTAATAAAAATCGAGAATAGAAATTCGGAAGCGTTTTGGGCAATTTTTCCTAAAAACATTTCACTATTTTCAACTTTCCATTCACTCATTCATTCACTCACTGCTCAACAGGTACTTGTCTATGATATTGTGGACAAGGTACAGCACGGGCGTGAGCAGAATGGCCATTGCCACCTTGTACAGGTAGCTGTTCACCCCGGTTGACAACACTTGCTCCAGCGTCCAGTTGTTGAGCAGGTAAAATGCCACGAAAATAACCACGTAGCTGTCAATCAGTTGCGACACCATTGTGGAGCCGGTGGCCCGTATCCAGAGCCGTTTGCTGCCGGTGATGCTGCGCAAGTACTGGAACACGTAGGCATCCAGCAACTGCCCCACGACAAAGGCCGTGATGGAGCCGATGATGATGTTCAGCCCTTGGCGGAATATCTTGCCGAAAGCGAAATCAATGTCGAAGTTGTTGGTTCCCCGGTTGTTGTCGAGCCAAAACTGCGCGGGCGGCAAATCGGTGGCGGCAAAGATGATGACGAAGCCGTAGCAGATCAGCATCGCCCCCATGAAACTCACGCGCCGCACGCCTTTCACACCAAAATACTCGTTGATGATGTCGGAAGTGATGAACACGATGGGCCACGGCAGCGCACCGGCTGGCAGGTTGAAATCCTGTCGGAAACTGCCAATCGGGATTTGGGCGGGCGGCAGGCCGAACACGGCCTCCAGCGAAAACATCTTCGCGCCGATGACTTCGGCAATAATGGCGTTGGTCAGGAAGATGCCGCTCAGAATCATGAACAGGTTCTGTTTTTTGGCGGCATCAATCTGGGGTTGGACAAGTGTCTGCAAGGGGGCGAAACAAAAAGGTGTACGATAGGCACAAGGGCAGGCGAGGCGGCCCTGAAAAATAAACACGTTTGGCGGCAAGATGTTTTGGGAAATTCGCCGTTCGGTGGAAATTTCGACCTGTTGCCGATTATCGAAATGTACGTCTAAATTTCCAAGCAAGCAAGTGTGGCTGACTGGAAATCATCAGAGCCGACCATGCACATTGGGCTAACAAAGCAATTTGTGCTTGGTGTTTTGGGCGTTTTTGCCCAAAACAGTAAACATTTCAACAATTGGCTATTCAACCATTCATTTACTCCGCCAAAGAAAAAGTAGAGCCTTCGGTGGCAAGGTCGGTGGCGGGAAACACGCTGCGGGCCTCGTCCAAAAACGGCTGCAGGTCTTTGTAACGGGCCGAAAAATGCCCGATGAGCAGCCGCTTGGCTCCGGCCAACTGCGCAATGGCCGCCGCCTGTACGGTGGTGCTGTGGCGGGTATCGGCGGCGCGGGCGGCTTCGGAGGCCAAGAACGTAGCCTCGTGGTAGAGCAAGTCCACGTTTCGGATGTGCTCGACAATCGGCTCGTGGTAGGCCGTGTCTGAGCAGTACGCGTAGCTCAGCGACGGTCGCGGCGGCAGGGTCAGTTGATGGTTGGTGTACAGCAGGTTGCCGTGTTCGTCGTGGACATCTTTGCCGTCTTTGAGCCGACGCAGTTGGTGCGGCGAGAGGTTTTCCGGCAAAGCATCTTTGTTGAGGCGGCGTTTTCGCGGTTTTTCGCGGAAAACGAAGCCCGTGCAGGCGAGGCCGTGTTGCAGCGGCACGGTGGAAACAGTGACCGTTTCGCTCTCGAAAATCACGCTTGCCACCGGTTCCAGCGGGTGGAAATGCACCGGGTAGTGCAGCCAAGTCTCCGAGCAGCGGAACTGCCCCGTAATCACTTCCTCAAGCGGCGGCGGGCCGTGCAGGTGCAGCGGCTCGGTGCGGCCGCCGAGGTTCATGGTTGCCAGCAGGCCCACCAAGCCGTAGAAATGGTCGCCGTGCAGGTGACTAATCAGGATGTGCCCGATGCGGTTGGGCTTGCAGCGGTAACGCAGCAGTTGGAATTGGGTGCCTTCGCCGCAGTCAATCAGGAAAAACTCTTGCTCAATTTGCAGCAGTTGCGACGTTGGAAACCGCCCGTAGGCCGGGGTGGCCGAACTGCTGCCCAATATTTTGAGGGAGAAGGGCAAGTGAATGGTTGAGGGTTGGATGGTTGATTGTTTATCGGTGGGTTGAGTAGCGGATTGCTGACAAGGCGTTTTAGCCGTTTTTTGCCCAAAACGCCTTGTCAGCAATCAACCATTCATCAATCAACTATCCATCTCCTCTTTGCCGAATTCGCTTTCCAACTCGTGGAAGAAAACCGCGTCAATGGCCTCGGGAAGGGTGGGCAGGATGTGGAGGACGCTTTCGAGTTGCGAAATCTTGATGAGTTTCTGTACGTGGTCAGACAGGCCGGTCAATACAAACACGCCTTCGGCCTCTTTGCACAACCGATTGCCGGTGAGCACCGCACTCAGACCCGACGAGTCCATGTACTTCGTTTCTGACAAATCCAAGATCAGGTTGCGGAAGCCTTCGGCGTTTAGGGTTACCATCTCCGTTTTCAACATCGGGGTCAGGGTGGCATCCAGTTTGCTTTCGTGCAGTTGAAAGAGAACGTACTTCTCTTGCTTGTCTAAGGTGAATTTCATTTTGATACGTTGTTTTTCAGGGGTATGGTAGCTGCAGGGCATTTCGGGCAATTGTAGCCGAGGAGTTGCGCAGCCGATTATCACGCAAATTAGCAATTCTCAGTCAATCCACCGCATTTCTGGCGGGAAAATCGGGCAAAAAGTGGCACTTTAAGGTTTTCGGAGGATTATATCAACCGCCAGACGGTTCGCAGGGATGAGAATGAAGCGTTGCAAATGAGAAAGGCGTTTTGGGCAAAATTTGCCCAAAACGCCCGCGAATGCCTTTCGGTTTCGTTCACTTCATGGCCGCGACAATGCTGGCGCGGATGCGTTCGGCCATGTCGTCGGTGTTGGCGGGGACGAACGGCTGTCCGGTCACTTGCTCGAACAGTTCCACGTAGCGGCCGCCGATGGTGGCAATCCACTCGTCGGACATGGCAGGGACGGTTTGGCCGTCTTTGCCTTGGAAACCGTTGGCAATCAGCCACTCCCGTACAAATTCCTTCGACAACTGCCGCTGCGTTTCGCCCGCTTGCTGGCGTTCGGCGTAGCCGTCGGCGTAAAAGTACCGCGACGAATCGGGCGTGTGCACCTCGTCAATCAGGTAGATTTGCCCGTTCAGCTTCCCGAACTCGTACTTGGTGTCCACCAGAATCAAACCGCGTTCGGCGGCGATTTCGGTGCCGCGTGCAAACAATGCCAACGCGTATTTTTCCAATTGCACGTAGTCGCTTTCAGCCACAATGTCCTGCGCAATGATTTCCTCCCGCGAGATGTCTTGGTCGTGGCCTTCTTTGGCTTTGGTGGTGGGCGTGATGATGGGCTGCGGCAGCCGGTCGTTTTCTTTCAGGCCGTCGGGCATGGATACGCCGCACAGTGTCCGTTTGCCCGCCCGGTACTCGCGCCAGGCGTGGCCCGCCAAGTAACCGCGCACCACCATCTCGACGGCAAACGGCTCGCACAGCAGCCCGACGCTTACGTTCGGGTCAGGCACGGCCAGCAGCCAGTTGGGCACAATGTCGGCGGTGCGTTGCAGGTACATGGCCGCAATTTGGTTCAGCACTTGGCCTTTGTTCGGAATGGGCCGTGGCAGAATCACATCGAACGCCGAAATGCGGTCAGTGGCAACAACCGCCATGCGGTCGCCGAAATAATAGACATCGCGCACCTTGCCCCGGTAAAATCCGGTTTGGCCGTCGAAATGAAAGTCGGTTTGCTTGAGGGCGTTCATATTTTCGATGCTTCGTTCTTCGATGCTTCGTGCTTCGTGTAACATTTGACGTTTTGGACGATTTTTACCCAAAACGCTCAATCTGAATGAGTCACGAAGCATCGAAGAACGAAGCATCGCGGAATCGAAGAACGAAGCATCGAGTTTACACTCTTTCAATCACCATAGCCGATGCGCCGCCGCCGCCGTTGCAGATGCCGACTACGCCCAGCGTCGCGTCTTTTTGTTTGAGTACGTTCGTCAGCGTGACCAAGATGCGGGCACCGGAGCAGCCGAGCGGATGGCCCAGCGACACAGCTCCGCCGAAGACGTTGGTTTGTTCGGGCGTGAGGTTGAGTTTCATCATGTTGCCCAATGCCACCGCCGAAAACGCCTCGTTGATTTCGTAGTAGTCCACGTCGACCGCCGTTACGCCTGCTGCTTTCAACGCCTTCGGAATTGCCAGCGACGGCGAGGTGGTGAACCACTCTGGGGCTTGCTCGGCATCGGCGAAACCGCGTATTTTCGCCAGCGGCTTGATGCCCAGTTCGTCCGCTTTTTCCTTGCTCATCAGCACCAAAGCCGCCGCG
>JALOMD010000362.1 GCA_025455595.1 Cytophagales bacterium
CAGCTTTTCGGGCTGGTCGAAAACCAAACGGTAATCTTCGTAATGCGTGCCGGCGGCCAGCGGCACGTTGAAGGCCGGATGCCCGCCCACGGAAAAATATAATACCTCGTCACCAATATTCGCCACTTCGTAAGTCACCGAAAGCGTGTCTTCCACAAGTTGGTAACGGATGCCGAAACGGAACTCAAACGGATAGACTTTGCGCGTATTATTGTCGGCGTTTTGAGCAAAAAACAGCGAATTTTCTGTTTGCTCGACCAAGGCGAAGGCCCGCTCCCGCGCAAATCCGTGGCGCGGCAAGCGGTACGCTTGTCCGTTGTGAAAGTACGTGCCGTCTTTCAACGATCCCACAATCGGAAACAGCACCGGCGACTTCTTGGCCCAATGGGTTGGGTCGGCCTGCCACAAATACTCTATTCGATGCTGCTGATGGAAGATGCTGTCAAGTTCGGCTCCTTGCTCGCGGACGGTTACCCGCAGGTACTGGTTTTCGAGGGTATGGTTCATAGGAAAATGTCAGACCGGCGACGTTACCGCATTTGCAAGACATATCCAAGCACAGGCAATGGCTTTTCTGCAAAAGGAGGCAAGGAAAATTAGCTTGCCTGCACAAGTGCGTTTTGGGCAGTTTTTGCCCAAAACGCATTACAGCAACGGAGAAACCTTCATAGGGTTTTGAACCCTATGAAGGTTTGGCGGGCGTTTTTTGCCCAAAACGGCAGTCTCATGCGTCAGCGGGGCGGTGATTGGGCAGGATCACTTGCACCCTTGTGCCTGCGCCTTCCTCTGACTTCAGGCTGATTTTCCCTTCCATTTGCTCCACGGCTTTCTTTACCAAGAACAAACCCAGTCCAGAGCCGTTTGATGTGTGCGTGCCCCGGTAAAACATATCGAAAACATGGGGTTGCTGCTCGGCAGATATGCCGATTCCGTTGTCCTTCACGGTCAGTATCAGTCGGTCGGGTGTGCAGTGGGCGTGTACCAACACGGTAGGCTGCGGCTTGTTCAGGTCGGCGTATTGAACAGCGTTTGACAGCAGGCAACCGAGTACTACGCGAAACCGGAACACATCGGTACGCACCGGTTGCTCGCCCACGATTTTCGTCTCCACAACTACACGTGTCCGGGTCAATTCCTCCATTTCAAGCACATCCTGCTGAATCAAGGTATTGAGATCGGCCTTTTCAAGAACCGTCAGTTGGTTTTGCAGGCGAGAAGTGTACAGCAAGTCGCGGATGGTGTTGCGCATTCGGTGAACCCGCGTCCGAATCAAGCTCAGATAGTGCCTCGATACGTCGGCATTGTCGGCCTCAATCAAGTCCACCAAGCCAAGCACCGAGGTGAGGGGCGTGTTCAAATCGTGGCTGAGGCGGTACACCAAGGTGTTCATTTCAAAGGAAACTTTTTCGAGTTCCTTGCAAACAGACTCCCATTCCATGAACTGGCCGCGAATGGCACTGGAAGCAAACTGACTGCTGATGTCGTCCATAATAGAGTGTAAAGATTGAAAAGCCAAGTGGATGTAAGTGTCCACTCGTATTTAGTCTAACTTAACTTAAGTACCCGGCCATGAGTAGTTCCTGCCTGTCGGCAGACAGGAGTCTTTGCGCTCTTTGCTCAAGACTCAAGACTAAGCACTTATCGCTGAAACTTTTGGCAAAAACACGGTTCGGCAAACCAACGTCAGGTTCCGGCATTGGCCGACAACACCGCCAGCCGGGCCGCCAGCACGTCTTTGGAGACGAAGTCTTGCATGATGTCTTGCAACACGCCATCCTCGAAAATCAACACCACTGGCGTTGAGATTCCGTAGCGTTCGCAAAGGCTTTCGCATTGCAGTAGGTTTATTTGAAAAAAGTTCGCATCGGCATTGGTTTCGTACAATTCTTTCAAAATCGCGTACGTGTGATTCGAGTAGTCTGAGTACGGATTATGGAAGTGAACCACTTGCACACCATCGGCTTGGATAACCATGTCAGCGAAATCGGTTTCGGTTATTTTCTTCATAGCATTGATGCCTTGCAGCGTTTTGTATGGTTAAAGACTATTAGAAAAATTGTGCCAAACGTTTTAAAAAACTGATAATCAATGTTTTATGAAAATTTTTTAAAACAGGAAGCAAAGCTCGAAAAACTTACCAAAAAGTATTTGCTTATATTTAAGCAATATCTGCCAAGCGATACGTTTTGGCTTGCTCTGATGCGGTCACATCCCGTGCCAAGGCTGCATCTTGGAAGCGCAAAACGAAAGTATTGGAATAGTACAAATAGCGAAACCGATTTCGGCAAAATGTGAGGAATTTTGTCGGCAAGGTGGGACAAGAAGAGGACAAGTCGAAAAGCGAAGGCAAAACTTGCTGATATTTCAGCAAAATGGCAAACTTAGCGAGTGATTAAGGAGGAAGTCGTTAGTCAAAATCAGATTAAAATCAACTGAAAATCAAATACTTGCAACGGTTTTCCGCGTAATTGTCAGTTTGTCGAGGTCGTTGTTCTACTAACGATTAACTATTGACCACTTGGCAATCAGGTGCTTATAAGCAACCGGCGTTCACTCGAACAAGTGTTGACGACTGATGCCGAGTTTGCGCATCCGCGATTGCAGCGTTTTGTCATTAATATCCAGCAAACGCCCGGCCCCCTGCGGGCCGGTGACGCGGCCTTTGGTGCGACGCAGTGCGGCCAAAATGTGCCTGCGTTCGTTTTCTTCCATTGTCTCGAAATCGTCCGACGTTTCGGTTTCATCAGTCGGCTCCGCCCGTTGCGACAAACCGGCAAACCAATCGCCTATTTCAAGCCGGTTGCCAGTGCTCAGTACCACGGCCCGCTCGATGATGTTTTCCAGTTCCCGGATGTTGCCCGGCCACTGGTAGGTTTCCAACGCCTGCATGGCCCGGCGCGGAACCACATCCACGCGTTTGTTGGCCTTGGCGTTGAACCGGTTCACGAAATGCTTCACCAACAGCGGGATGTCTTCTTTACGGTCGCGCAGGGGCGGGTTCACGATTGGGAACACGTTGAGCCGGTAAAACAGGTCGGCACGAAAAAGCCCTTGTTTCACCAGACCCGCCAAGTCGCGGTTGGTGGCGGCAATCACCCGTACGTCCACTTTGCGGGTCTGGCTGCCGCCCAACGGCTCGAACTCGCCGTCTTGCAGCACGCGCAGCAGCTTGGCCTGAAGCTCAAGGGGCAGTTCGCCCACTTCGTCCAAGAAAATAGTGCCTTTGTCGGCCAGTTCGAAGCGGCCGGGCTTGCGGGCGTAAGCACCTGTGAACGCCCCTTTTTCGTGCCCAAACAGTTCGCTTTCGATGAGGTTTTCGGGCAGGGCGGCGCAGTTGATTTTCACCAACGGCTTGTCGGCGCGTTGGCCGAAGCGGTGTATATAGTTGGCAATCAAGGTTTTGCCAGTGCCTGTTTCGCCGAGAATCAGCACTGTGGTGCCGGTGGGAGCCACTTGTTCCACCTGTTGCAGCACCTGTTTGTAAGCCGTGCTTACCGACAAGATACCGCCTTCCTCACGGAAAGTGGTGCCTTGCAATTCCTGTTTCAATTGCAGGTTTTCTTCTTCCAACGCCTCTTTCAGTTCTTCCACCTTGGCCAAGGCAGTTTTCAGGTCTTGCTCGGCGCGTTTGCGAGCCGAGATGTCCAACACTACGCCTACGATGCGCGTGGCGCGGCCGGTTGCGTCGCGTTCAGACGCGCTGGCTTGCGTAAACAGCCAGACATACCCGCCGTTCTTGGTGCGGATGCGAAACTCGACCGAGAACTCGGAGCAAATGTTGTTTACGCATTCGGAAACACGGTTGGCCACGAGGCTGCGGTCTTGCGGATGCGTGAGATCGAGCCACTTGTCGTACGACGGTTGAAATTCCTGCCAGTCGTAACCGGCCAGTTCGAAGCATTCGCGGCTGTAATAGACTTCGTTGGTACCAGCGTTCCAGTCCCAAAAGCCCATTTTGGCCGCTTTCACCACTAAGTCGAGGCGTTCTTCGTGGGTTTTCTGCACGCGTTGCGCCTGTAGGCTTTCGGTAATGTCAAGCCCGATGAACCAGATGTGCGGTTCGGGCAGCAACAGGCCGGGCTGCATTCGGTACCGGAACGCCAAGTGCCGCCGGGTGCCGTCTTGCTTGTTCACCTCGCCCCGCCAACGACGGTACGCAGTCGCGTCTTCATTCATGTCCCAGCCGCCAAGCATGGTCGTCGCAACGGCCGGGTCGGCAAACAGTTGGCTCAGGAAACCGGGGGTTTCGGTGGCCATTTCAGTGGTATAGCCCGTGACCCGTTCGCTTTCCAAGTTCCAGATGCTCACCACGCCGCCGCGCGTGACGGCAAACAGCATGACGGGCATTTCGCGGACAATACTGGTCAATGCCTCTGGCGAGGCTGTTTTCAAAACCGGTTTTCGGGAGCGATGTGGTGCGGACATTGGGCGGTTCGGGCGGATGCCACAGGTAGCTGAACGGATGAAAATAAGCATTTTTTTGCTACTGAGCAGGCACACGCAGCAAAAAACGCATCGGTTTCAGAACCGGCTCGGTGGAGCCAAGTGCGTTTTAGGCGATTTTTGCCCAAAACGCCAT
>JALOMD010000363.1 GCA_025455595.1 Cytophagales bacterium
CGTTTTCAGGTCGAGGCGACTGAAATTCACGCCCCACCGCGTGATGCCTTCCTTGTAGCGAATGGTCTTGAACGGCACGGCCATCTCGAACACCCACACTGAGTCGTTGTACGTCACCGCCGACTCCCACTTGTTGTCCCAGTTCAGGTTTGCCCGGCCGCCCTCAAACAGCAGGCCGTCCCACTGCGCCCCCATTGCGTTGGCTCCGAACGTGAAGCCGTTGGTCTGGTCGTCGAACGTGTCCAGAAAGAGCAGGAAGTTATCGTTTCTACCGAAGTTGAAGTCGCGCCGCAGCGACTCTACCATGTACGGGCCGGGCAGCTTGTCGTAGTTGACGGCCACCAAGTACACGTTTTTGTCGTCGTAAAGCATCCGCACTTCGGTGCGTACGCTGGCCCGGCTGGTGTCCATGGGCAGCACCATGTGGAAATCCGTGGCTGTTTCGGCGTTTTGCCAAGCTGCGTCGTCCGCTTGGCCGTCTATCTTCAGCGGAGCGGTTGCCCGGTGGATGTGGTATTGGAAGGATTCGTTCTTTTTCTGCGAAAACGCTGAAAACGACACGCCCGCCAAACAACAGGCGGCCCAAAAAAATCGGTGAAGACAACACATGGCGCGAGTGTAGAATCACCAAAAGTACGAGAAATGTAGCACAACATTCATGTTGTGACGGATGCAAGTACCGCGACTGTTCGTTTCGTCCGTCACAACATGAATGTTGTGCTACCGGCGAGTGTTGTGAGGCGCGTTTTGGGCATTTTTTGCCTAAAACGCACAGACGAAGGAAACTCATAACTCATCATTCATCACTAATCTCCCGCCCAATTCTCCCGGTCAAGGCTACGGTACTGGATGGCTTCGGCGAGGTGTTCGGTGCGGATGATGTCGTTGTCGGCAAGGTCGGCGATGGTGCGGGCCACTTTCAGGATGCGGTCGTAGGCCCGCGCCGACAGGTTGAGCCGTTCCATGGCCTGTTTGAGCAGCGTTTTGCCCGTGCCGTCAATGGCGCACACCTCTTTCACCATTTCAGGCGGCATCATGGCGTTGGCATACACACCACGCTGGTTTTCAAAGCGTTGCGTTTGTCGGTGTCGAGCGGCGATGACCCGTTCGCGGATTTGCGCACTGCCCTCCGAGCGGCGGTTGGCCGTCATTTCGTCAAACGACACAGGCGTTACCTCCACGTGCAAGTCAATCCGGTCGAGCAACGGGCCGCTGATTTTGCTCAGGTACCGCTGCACCACGCCCGGCCCGCACACGCATTCTTTTTCGGGATGGTTGTAATAGCCGCACGGGCACGGGTTCATGCTGGCGATGAGCATGAAATTGGCCGGAAACTCCACCGTTTGGCGGGTGCGCGAAATCACCACCTTGCGTTCTTCGAGCGGCTGGCGCATCACTTCCAGCACCGTGCGTTTGAACTCCGGCAGTTCGTCGAGAAACAGCACGCCGTTGTGCGACAGCGAGATTTCGCCCGGCTGCGGAATGCCTCCGCCCCCCACCAAAGCCGCATCGCTGATGGTGTGGTGCGGACTGCGGAACGGCCGCCGCGCAATCAGCGAACCCGCGCCGCCGAGCTTGCCCGCCACCGAGTGGATTTTGGTGGTTTCGAGGGCTTCTTGCAGCGTGAGCGGCGGCAGAATGGACGGCAGCCGCTTGGCGAGCATGGTTTTGCCCGCGCCGGGCGGGCCAATCATGATCACGTTGTGGCCGCCCGCCGCCGCAATTTCCAAGGCCCGCTTGATGTTCTCCTGCCCTTGCACGTTCGAGAAATCGGCCTCGTAGTCGCTTTGGTTGTTGAAAAACGTCTCCCGCGTGTCCGAGGTCAGCGGCTCAATCGTCAGCCGGTTTTCGAGGAAGTCGACCGCCTCGCGCAGATTTTCCACGCCAATCACGTCCAGATTGTTCACAATGGCCGCTTCGGAGGCGTTTTCTTTTGGCAAAATGAAGCCTTTGAACCCGTTTTTGCGGGCTTCGATGGCAATGGGCAACACACCTTTGACGGGCCGCAACGTGCCGTCGAGGGCCAGCTCGCCCATGATGACGTACTGGCTCAACGCCTCGCCGTACAGTTGTTCGGAGGCGGCCAAGATGCCCAGCGCAATGGGCAGGTCGTAAGCCGAACCTTCCTTGCGAATGTCAGCCGGAGCCAAGTTGACAACGACTTTGGTGCGCGGCATCCGGCAGCCGATGTGCCGCAGGGCCGTCTCCACCCGTTGCTGGCTTTCTTTCACGGCACTGTCGGGCAGGCCCACCATGAAAAAATACTGCCCCTGCCCCACGCTGACTTCAATGGTTATCAGAAAGGCGTTGACACCGTACACCGCGCAACCGTAGGTTTTGGCAAGCATTTGATTGATTGTTGATTGTCAATTGTTGGTTGTCAATTGTTAGGTAAAGGCGTTTTGGGCGAAAATTGCTTAAAACGCCGCTCTGTTGTTTTACTGCGCTGTTGGTCTTTTTACAGATTGCGCAGACAGCTATACCTTTGATTGTGCAGACAAAATCAATTCGCCGTAAGTATATTGTCTGTGAAGCTCAGCAACGCCCAAGCATTCCATGTATTTGTCCAAAAGCTCTTTCTCGCCATGACTGATGCCCTCGCCTGCAAGCATGACTTTCGCACTGTTTTTCAGAAGGAAGAATCTTGCTTTGCTTCTGTACGAACCAACTTCTCTGGGCAAATCAAATACGAATGTCGGTTCCTGAGCAGCACGCACTTGTTCTGAAGTTTTCTGTAAAGCGTCTTCGTATTCCGAATAGAGCCGGATAAACTCTTGAATGAAATTCTGTTTCTCTTCGATAGCGGTGTTGTCAACGGTTGCCATCAGGGTCATGGCAGCAACGACTGCGGCAGCGAATTTTTCTTCGTCTTCAAATTGAGACACTTTGGGTCTGTCTTTGACAGGCGCATTGCCTGTCTGTGTCTGCTGTTGCGTGATTTCAAGGATTTGTTCTTCCAGTTCTTCCAAATCCGTTTCCGCCGCCAAACTTTCTTTTTGATACGTTTTTTTCAAATGAAAACCCAATACTAAAGAAACGAAACAGATAACCAGCGAGCCAATTGCCAGCGGCATAACTGTTGCTCTGTAATTATGTGAAACGCCGCCGTGGTAGTGCTTTATCACTTCGACCGCAGTGATTGGGGCGTTGGGCTTGGCTAATAGAGCCGTGATCAGAAGAAACACTCCGATTATGAGGCTCCACCACCCCATCCGAATGGCACTGGGATACGTGGACGGATAATCGTTTACTTGGTTCCATTGCCTGAACGCTTGGCCAGCTATCGTCTCAATAACCTGCTCCTTGACCCCAAGATCTTTCAGTGCGCCTTGTATTTGCGTGTAAGTGTAGCCTTGCCACAAGGCGGTTTTGACGTACAGGAAAATGAGTTGCTGCATGATTATTGGGTAATGGATTCTTTGCGTTGTCAGCGTTTCGGGCAAAAATTGCCCGAAACGCAAGTTCAATCAGTAATTGGCAAGTGCCTGTTGGCAAATAATTTTATCTGTCCTGACAGGTCGGGACGCTTTTCAGTTGTTTGATAATCAAGGCATTAAATCGCTCAATCCGAATCCACGGTTCGTGTCCGCACGAACCGGCTGCGGCCACAAACACAGCAAAACTTTTGCTTAACCCGTGGTTCGTGTCTTCACGAACCACCCGACCCCTTACGCGTCTGTTCGGATGCAACGGGTTAAAACCGCTCCAAATAGTGTGTCAGAAAACCAAATTCATCTACGCCTGTCTCATAAAACTTAGCAGAAGACCAAAAATAATCTTCCGGTGCTTGTGCCAAATTCCATTTTTCTTGCAATGGATTTAGATGAATGTAGTCCAGTTTCTGTCTGCATATTCTTCCATCGTATAGCCTCACCGCCAGTGGGTCTCGCTGCCAAAATCGGTGTTTCCGGTTAGGCTCTTTTACTTCAAAATGGGACAACACGTTGGGATGAGTATCTTCCAAATCATGCAGGAATCCGTGCGCAGTGAACTTAAGCAAACTGGCACTCGGCTTTTCTTTTCCGTTGAGTTCCTGTATTTCCCAAACCAAGTGGATATGATTAGGCATGATTACAAAACCATAGACTGTTGCTTTGTTCTTGCTGCAAAGAAATTCCAAGCAGTCTGTGATTAGCCGTTTGTACTTGTCAGGTCTCAACAAATTCTTCCAATGCAAAATGGTGGCTGTATAAAAATACACCTCACCAATACGCATTTCGGATTTTCTTCTGCTTTCCCCAAGAAACATTTTCAGTGTAGCCAAGTGGTTCGTCAAGTGGTTCGTGAGGACACGAACCACGGGTGATGTTACAAATCCTTGACAGATTAGTTCGGGATTACAAATCCCGAACAGCTTTTCACTACCGCGTTTTGGGCAAATTTTGCCCAAAACGCCTTGCCAACTTTCGCGGGCGAAAGGTAGCTCAGCGGCGTAAGACCGGAAAAGAAAACACCCGCCTGAACGCAGGCATGTAAGAAAACCGCCGCGTTCGTTTGCCGAACAAAAAACTTGTTGCGGCGCGGCCAAGGCCGTATCTTTGCCCGTATCCCGAACGACGCGGCGACCATGGACGCGGCGACCATGCACGACTTCGACTTCAAGCAACCGGACTTCGACTGGCGGCGGTTCATCGGCCGGCCGTATCACCGTTACCTACCCGACAAGAAGCGTATGGCCTACAATAAATTTTCATTGGAAGAGGCTTTGGAACGGCTTGATCTTCAAAAGCAGACGATCAAAAGCGTGGCTGATGGCTACAAGCCCCAACCGCCCAGCGAACTGCTGAAAAAGCAACTGAGGCGGGGCACGGCGCGGGCCATCAAAATGAACACCGAAAAAGCCCGTTCCGAGTTTATCGTTGCGCCGATTTTGCTTGAAATCGCCGAGATTCGGGGCGAACAAATCAGTTTCTTCTCCGGCGTTGATTTTCGGGTTGATGCAAAGCGGGGATTGAGCGGGCGTTGTGACTTCCTAATCAGTCTGTCGTCGGAAGCAGATTTTCTGACGGCCCCGGCGGTGACTATCGTGGAGGCGAAAAACGAAAATGTACAGAACGGCCTCGGCCAGTGCGTGGCCGAGATGGTGGCCGCGCAGATATTCAACGAACGCAGGGGACAGAACATCAAAACCATCTACGGCGCGGTGACCAGCGGACTGAACTGGCTGTTTCTGAAACTGGAAGGACAGACCGTTTACATAGAAGAAATAGAACGCGTCTATGATTTTGAACGCAACCTCGACGAACTCATCGGCCTGCTGCTGCGCCTGACAGAAGCACAAAATTAAGTGATAAGTCGTAAGTGGTTAGTCGTAAGTCAAGACAAGATAAAATTCCATTTGGCGTTTTAAGCAAAAATCGCCCAAAACGCATTCTGAATTCTAAATTCATAATTCTGAATTAAAATCGTACTTCAAAATGTCTCAAGCCGAACGCCTCAAAAACCTGCGCCAAAAGACCAACCTGAACCAGCAGGAAGTGGCCGACAAAATCGGCAAGTCACGGTCGCGCATCGCCATCTACGAGACGCAGCCGCAAGTCCAGATTCCGTCCGACGTGCTGCAGAGCCTCTC
>JALOMD010000364.1 GCA_025455595.1 Cytophagales bacterium
CCGTTGTCAGTTCTGTTCGGCCTGTGTTGCTCGGTTACAAAATCCTCGGCTCTGCTGATTTTGTTGTCGCTCATTCTGAGCTGTAAAAAAGAAGACGGCCCGGCAGACCCAAGTGCCGCTGTCTGCAAGAAAGTCGTCATCAATGAAAACGGCGACGAAACCGAATACGAATTTGACGTACAAGGGCGGCTGTTGACACTCTTCGGCCAGCCGGTTGCGGACTATTACACCAAAAAAAACTTGGTGATGAAAATTGAAGGCGTAGAGCTGGAAATGAATGAGAAATTAATTGCGCTGTTAATGATTGAAAACGGAAACGGTATTGAAACAAACCTGCAATTAGACAAAGTGGCCGGTGAGACGAAAGTAGTTAGCTCGGTGGGATTCGGCAGGGTGGCGGGCGAAAACTCCATAACCACTTTTGGTTTCTTCGATTATGATGCGCAGGGCAACTGCACCCGTTACAGAATAGATGTCAAGAATGACGATTTGTTGATCCAGTACAATTACACTGCGAAATACACCGACAAACGTTCGCCTTTCTGGCAAAACCCTTTCCAAGCCCTGATTGAGACGCAATGGAGCGGCGGCGGACACACCAACCAGCACCTGACCGACAGCGAGGAATACACGGGTGTCGGTGAGAACGACAGCTACAAGTCCACCACCAAAGGCAAGGTGATTTATTCGTATCAATACGATGCGCAGGGTCGCTTGAAGTATATACAGATTGACACACAGGAAATACGGGAAGTCTATCAAAAAGACACCGGGGAGACAGACACCTATCCACCCGAAAACAAGCAAAAGACCATCTATTTTGAATGGGCGTGTTGATTGTGTGGAAAGCCCATCGGCTTGCCGTTTTAGACGTTTTTTTGCCAAAACGCCGCTCGCCTTGCCGGAGCAGAAAGTGTCAGACGGTTTCTAAGGTTGCCAAAGTCAACGTTTTGACAGAGTAGGCAAGATGAAAATCGCAAAAGGCCGGGACGCGAAACGTCCCGGCCTTTTTGTATTCCGATAGAGAGGACAGAAGTGCCTATCTGTAACAAGCTACTTGTATGAAATAAACCTAACGACAGAGCCTAACTTAACAGATACTCCCCGGCACAAATCACGGTGTGTTTTCAGACCGAAGGTTACAAACACTGGTGGGTTGTCTCTTTTCCGTTGCTTAGGTAAGCCAATCCGATAGTCGTCTCTATAAACGTTAAGTACGTAAGTGCTTGGCTTTTAGTAGTCAGCCTTTAGCAAAACAATATGATATGCTTGATTGCAATAACTTACAAGGCGTTTCAAGCAAAAAATAGGTGAAACTATTTGTGACCAAGCACTTATTCACAAATAGTTTTATCTATCCCAACAGGCCGGGACACTTAACAAGTAATTGATAATCAACAGCTTGTGTTGTCGGACTAAAGACTAACTACTAATGACCAACTATAAGAGTATTTTTCATAAAAAATAGAAAAATCAATCAATCGCATCAAATTCAATCCTAACCATGAAACTTACGACCTGTCTTTTTTATCTACTTGTTTTTTGTGTTGAAATTGCATTGGCTCAGAACAAAGTCTCTATTCAAAAGAGCAATAAAGGCCATCAACTGTCACTCAATGGCAAGCCGTTCTACGTGAAAGGGTTTGTCGGCGGCAATCCGAGCTACTCGCCCGGTTTTATCGCGGGAAAACAGTTTGCGATTGCCCAAAAAAGCGGTGCCAACGCCGTGCGGACAAGTGCCGTGCGGGTTTCGCTGGATTCGGCGGCCAAGTACGGCTTCAAAGCCTTGGCCGACTTGCCGATTTACGGCGAACGAGACGGCATGGATTGGAACGACGAAACCCGCAAAGCCGAAGTGAAAGCCAAGGTGCTGGGCATCGTCTCCGACCTCAAAAACCATCCGGCTCTGTTGGTGTGGGCGTTGGGCAACGAACTGGACTGGATTCCGCCGGGCAAGCCGTACAACCCCAAGCTGTGGACGTTTTTCAATGACTTGGCCAAGGAAATCCACCGGATTGACCCCAACCACCCGGTGATGACGATTGTGGGCTTCAGCGACGTGCCCAAGAAACTGGACGAACTCGCCGCCCAATGTCCCGATTTGGATTTGCTTGGCATCAACGCCTACGCCGACTTGGCCGAATTCTCAGAGGCTGTCATCAAGCACTGGAAACGTCCTTACATGGTGACCGAATGGGGGCCGGACGGCCACTGGGAAGTACCCAAGACGACGTTCAAAGTGGCGTTGGAACAGAGCAGCACCGAGAAGGCGGAAGTCTATCGCGACCGGTACGAGAACGTGATTCTGAAAAACCGGGCGTTTTGCTTGGGTTCGTTTGTGTTCTATTGGCACAGCAAACAGGAAATCACCCACACGTGGTACGGCATGTTTGATGAAAAAGGCTCGGCCACCGAAACCGTGGAGGCCATGCAGTTTTCGTGGTCGGGCAAATACCCGGCCAACCGCAGCCCGAAAATCCTGCGCTACGCCATTGGAGACAAGACCGACAAAAAGACTGTGATTCTTCAGAAAGGACAGTCGTTCGCGGTGATTTTCGAGGCAAACGACCCGGAAAACGAAACGCTGAAACTGTCCTACGAAATCAGGCCGGAGGCGGTTTACGCCTCATACGCCGGACAAGGCGAACAAGCCGCCCCAATCGTCGCAAGCGGCCCGCTCAACTCTCTGAAAACAGAGATCAAAGCCCCCGCCGAACCGGGCAAATACCGCATCTTCCTCCGCGCCGACGATGCGCACCGTCATCATGCCATCGCGAACATTCCGTTTTTGGTGGAAGAGTGATTGTCTGAAGGAAAAGCGTTTTGGGCAATTTTTGCCCAAAACGCGTCGTGAAAAACATGCTTTCAAACTGACCAAAGAACCTGTTTGAAAAACCAAAAAGCCTCTCCGGTCAAAACTTTGACCGGAGAGGCTTTTTGGTCATTCATACAAGCACATTACTTGTCGTGAGACAACAACCATGCTGTCAGTTCCGAATCGGAAGAAAAGAACCGCGTGTTGATTGCCTGCGTCGCTTTTTCGTTTTCAAAAGTCTGTTTGTGCGTCAGTTCCGAGAATATGTTTTTCGGAATCAGAAAACCGATGGCTTTTACGCCTGCCTGTTTGTATTTGGCTACAATCACCTCGTCGTGCCATTTTTGCACTTCCTTGGTCATGACAACTTTGTTGTGAATTGCGTCAATGTACAGATATTTGGCATTCGTGTCGAGGGCGAGGTCGGCAAATTGCATGACCACTTTTTTGAATTCGTCGTAGCCTATGATATGGTCTTTCCAGACGAATTTGAGAATGTTTTGCTCCTTGAGAAAATCAATGGAACAGACGGGATTGTCAACTTTTTGAAACATGGGGCAGAAGTTTCGGGTTGGACATTGCGACAAAGAACCGCCGGAATGCTTTTTGGGCCGTTCCGGCAACCATTGATACCCCAACCCGGCCCAATGGTAAGCCGCTTTTTTGGGTTTCTTGCGACTAATTTTTATGTTTCAGCGTATGCGAGCCGTTTTGCGCGTTTGCAGAAGAAATCCTATCTTTCTACCTCATAAAAGCCGCACAACAAAAAATGGCTGACACCGGACTGAACGACCTCGACAAAAAGTGGTTTGACTTTACTTCGTCTTATGTGACCAAGCTGAACGAAGCAAAGCAAGACTGGAATGCGTTGCCTGAAAAAGAACAGGAACTGGCCGCTCTGTGGAAACTCGAAATGGATATGTACAACGGCGGTTTCATCCAGTTTTTCTGCAATTGGGGCTACGATTGTTACACCCACGCCATCCGCAGCCTGAACAGACTGGATGCGCAGCAATGCCTTGCCATCGTTCGGCATCAATTTGCTATCATCCAACGATTGGAAGACGATAGCCGACTGGAAGCCCTGTGGGATATTCCCAAATATTTGTCAAAGGACGAAGCCGAAGCGTTGGATGCTTTGGATGAACAGTATTGGGAGAACACGGATGGCATCGTTGAAAAGACGTTCCGTGTTTATCAGGATATGCTACAATAAGTACAAAGTGGTTGATGATCAGTCGTTAGTCGTCAGTCAAAATCGAATTACAAACAACTGGAAGTCGGATGCCTATTTTCACTTTTAAAGGTTGTTTAAGATTCTGTTTGCAGGCTGTGTCCCGACTTGTCGGGATTGCTTAAAACGCTTTGAGCACGCAGGTCTGTACGCAAGGCGGAATGACCACCTGCCTCCGCCACCCCGCCTGCCGGACGGGCAGGAGCGGACAGGTGTCGGCAGACAGGGAAGCACAGGCTCGGGCAAGATGACAGGTTCGCGTTTTGAGCGTTTTTTGTCCAAAACGACAGCGTGAAACGTAATTTAAACAACCTCATAGAAATCTGAGCATAAAGACAGCCATTTCATCCGATAAAAACACTGATATGAAAGACCAGAAGCAACATACAACCAACTATTTCGACACTTTGGTAGAAGTGGCCGAAGACTGCCCCGCGATACAAGCGGAAGTGCCAACCGCCAACAGCGACAAAAAAAGCGTTGCCGCCATGCAGTTTGAACTCATCAGCA
>JALOMD010000365.1 GCA_025455595.1 Cytophagales bacterium
CAGTTGGTCGGCTTTGGTTCGGGCGAGTTCGGCGTTGGCTTCGGCCAGCCCGAGGACTTCAATGTTTGGCAAACGGCGCAACGCCTCAATGTGTGCAGGTCCGATGAAGCCCGTACCGGCAACGGCAACTTTGATTTTGTTCATGGAAAAAAGGTAGGTTAGAGTGATGAGTTATAAGTTATGAATGATGAGTTTTGATGTTTTTGCGTTTTGGGTAATTTTTTCTTAAAACGGCTTCTGTTGCAGTCGGAAATTATTTTCTGTTTGTTTACAGAGATTGTAACAAACGTCAGAGATTTCTGTCGTATAGACAGGGCATGCCCTGTCTATACTCGGCAACAATCGCCGTTCGCCAACACCGGCGTTTTGGGCAAATTTTGCCCAAAACGTCTATCGCTATCAGTGAACTCGCCTTCAGAATCATTCAACAAACAGTAGATATTGTTTGAAATTCTTTTAAATTTTACATTTTTTATTTTTCAAATTGTAAATATCAAAATCAAATGAACACCCTGTTTCGTAAGCAAAATCTATTGTTTCTTTTTCCAAATAAATGGCTGGAGCCGAATCGTAGATTTCAATGACACCTTCCAATATGGCTTGAACGCCTTTGTCTACAGTCAGTTCGCGCAATTTATTTCTATCGAGTTGGCTTATGACTTTTCTTATCTGCTCATTTATATCCCAAGACTCTTCATATTCTGTTCCGTATGCCCAAAAATTACTGGGCTGGGGTAAGTTCCTTCTGTATTTTGTAAAATCTCCTTTTTTCCACGAATCAGTCGGTTCTAATTGCAGCGTTTCTGATATTTCATCAGGAGACAAGGTATCAGAATAAAGACCGATGTAAAATCTGATTTTTGGAATCATAGGTGGGCGGCTTCGTTGCGACTGGTGCTTGCTTAAATATCGCCACGCCTCCATCACCTCCGCCGGGACAACATCGTACTCGATCCAATCCTTCTGCGGATATTCCACGATGCGTTGCACCTCGCCGAGCAGGTGGGCTGTGAAATCTTCATTTTTTTCTTGGAACATTGCTGCTTCGCGGTCAAAAGTAGTGGCTGGCGGCGTATTCACAAACGCGAGATCGGGAAAAAGTTTGCGACACGTGAGCCAAACCCGCCGCTGCCGGTAGGCGTTGGCCACGAGCAGCATTTTTTGGATACCGTTGCCAAAAGACACCGAATGTTGTTCGGCGAGCAGCCGGTTCGTAAGCCGCAGGTTTTCGGCGGTGTTCGTCGAGGCGGATTCCACTACGAGGCGTTCGGCGGGGATTTCCGGGTGGTGCCGCCGCAGCCACTCGGCGAAAAACACGCCTTCGGGTGCGGGCAAATCGGCACTGCCCGCGCCTACGCCGCCGCTGAAGATGATGAGCGGAGCCGTGCCTTGGCTGTACAATTCGGCACACCGGGCCGGAATCTTGGTGTCGAAGTGCCCGAAGCCCATCACGGCATCGGCGAGCTGGGGCGTTTCGCGCAGGTAGAGGTAGTCGAAAATGAGTTCAGCGGCAACCACGTTGGCAATAAAAATGAGTAAATGAGCAATTGAGTAGATGAGCAAATGGCGTTTTGGGCAAAAATTGCCTAAAACGCCAGCCTGTCTTTTCGTTCCTTTCCGCATTCCGAAATCCGAATTCCGCTTTACTTCCTCGTTCCCACCAACAGCACGCCCGCCAGCACGAGCATCGTTCCGGCGGCTTCGGACAAGGAAATGGTTTCGTCGAGGAAAAAATAGCCCAAAACAATAGTCGAAACCGGCCCGACGCTGGCGACGATGGCCGCCCGCCCCGCCCCGATGATTTTGATGCCCGCCGACACCAAAAACGTGGGAATAACGGTTGAAAAAATGGCTAACGCAACCCCGTAGTAATACACTTCGGACGGAAAGCCCCACAGCGGTGCGGGGCGTGTCACCAAGTAATGCATAATCACCGCTACGGACGACACAATCATGGCGTAGGCGTTGAACCGCGTGGCTCCGAAGCTCGGAATGAGCCGCCCGCTGCCCACCAGGTAAACCGCATACGTGAACGCGCTGCCGAAGATGAGCAACGCCCCCGCCCAAGCCCCCGGCTGCACGGCCAGCAGCCCGCCCGAAAACACCACGGCGATGCCCGCGTACGTCAGCACCAACGCCGTGATTTCGGTGCGGCCCACCGGCTTGCGATAGACTGCCCACGAAATCAGCACCACCAGCGTGGGATAGACGAATAAAATGAGCCGCTCCAACCCGGCCGAGACGTACTGCAAGCCCCAGAAGTCGAGGATGCTGGCCGCGTAGTAGCCCAACACGCCCAGCCCGGCCAGTTTCCAGTAGTCAGCGGCCCGGAGCGGCGTGTGGGTGGCGGGCGGCACCGGCGACTTCTCGGCCACGGCACCGAGTTCGCGGCCCAGCAACGGCAGCCGTGCCGCCCACACGTGGCGGTTCACATAGACAGCCACTACCACAAAGAACGGCAACGAAAACAGCATCCGCAAACACAGCAGCGACACCGGGTCAACCGCGTAGCGGAAGGCCAGCTTGATCATGACGGCTTTGGCCGAAAACAGCAAGGCGGCAACAAAAACGGCCGCCGCACCCAAAACCGGGCGGGCGGAACTGACAGGCGGAGGCGGGACGGTTTTCAGTTCGTTTATCGTTTTGGGTAAAGGCCTCACCCCCCGGCCCCTCTCCCAAGGAGAGGGGTGTGTTTGTGGGCTGGCCGAGCCTTTCGTCCGAACTTGTCAGGGACAGAAGGCTCGTTCGGTCGAACACTTCTCCCCTCTCCTTGGGAGAGGGGCCGGGGGTGAGGCCGTCAAAACGCCAACGCTTTGTCCTGTTTCGGAAGACCTATTTGGTGACAATTTGGCTGTTTCCAAAGTTCCGACAATTTTTTCCTAATTTCGCCCGTTCTTTTCGGGTCGGAGGGTGACGCTGGAAAAATTTCGGATTGCAAATCCGAAACAGTTCGGTTCGGGATTACAAATCCCGAACAGCGGAGTTGGCTTTGCCGAAGTTACGTTTTCAAATCCCGAACGGCGTTCAGGTGGTTCGTGAAGACACGAATCACGGGCGGCACAAATCCCGAACAGCTTTTCGACATACAGCCGTTTTAAGCGAAAATTGCCCAAAACGTCTCTGACCTCTGACTTCTGACATCTGACCTTAAATCGTACTTTATCTTCGTTTCCATGCAATTCAAGCGAATCAATGATTTGACCGGCTGGCTGGTGTTTGTCATCGCCGCCGTGGTCTATACGCTTACCGTCGAGCCTACCGCGAGTTTTTGGGATTGCGGCGAGTTTATTGCCGCCTCTTACAAGCTGCAAGTGCCGCACCCGCCGGGTGCGCCGTTTTTTCTGATGGTGAACCGCATGTTTGCCCTGCTGGCGGGCGGCGATGTGCAATCGGTGGCCTTCTGGATCAACATGCAGTCGGTGCTGACCAGTGCCGGGGCCTCGCTGTTCCTGTGCTGGACCATCACACTGCTGGGCCGCAAGATTCTGAAAAAGACCGATGCCGAACTCACCGACGGTGAAATCTGGCTGCTCATGGGAGCGGGATTGGTGGGTTCGCTGGCCTACACCTTCTCCGACTCGGCGTGGTGGTCGGCGGTGGAGGCCGAGGTCTATGCCATGTCGTCGTTTTTCACGGCGTTTGTGTTTTGGGCCATCCTGAAGTGGGAACGCATCGAAGACCCGGCCGCCGCCAACCGCTGGCTCATTTTCATCGCCTACATGATCGGCCTGTCCACGGGGGTTCACTTGCTCAACTTGGTGGCCATGCCGGCCTTGGGCTTGGTCTATTACTTCAAGAACTACAAACCCACCACATGGGGCGTGGTTGCGGCCTTGGCCATCAGCGGCGCGGTGATTCTGTTCATCATGCTCGGCGTAATTCCGGGCCTGCCCAGCTTGGCCGGCAGCGTCGAGATTTTCTTCGTCAACAGCCTCGGGCTGCCGTTCAATTCCGGGGTCATTTTCTTCGCGCTGGTGTTCATCGGGGCGTTGGTCTATGGCATCATCTATACGCAACGCCACGGCCGGGTGCTGCTCAACACGGTGCTGCTGTCGTTCACGTTCATCCTCATCGGGTACTCGTGCTACATGATGGCCTTGGTGCGGGCCGGGTACAACCCGCCTATCAACGAGAACGACCCCAGCAACGTGGTGGAGTTTGTGAAGTACTTGAAACGCGAGCAGTACGGCGACCGGCCGCTGTTTTTCGGGCCGACGTTCATGACGCAAATCGTTGATTCTAAGCGTACCGCGCCGGTTTACCAAAAAACCAAAGACGGCTACGAAATCTATGATTATAAGGTGGAATACGTGTATGAAGACCGGGGCCAGATGCTGTTGCCGCGCCTGTTCAGCCGGACAGACAACCACGCCCAACTGTACCGCCAGCGGCTGGGCCTGCGCCAAGACGAGCGGCCTACTTTCGCCGATAACCTTGCGTTCATGTTCAGCTACCAGTTCGGCTACATGTATTTTCGGTATTTCGGCTGGAACTTCATCGGCCGCGAAAGCGACATCGAAGCAGCCGGTGCACTGAATCCGGTACAAGC
>JALOMD010000366.1 GCA_025455595.1 Cytophagales bacterium
TAGCCAGACGGCAGGTTGCCTGTCAACAAGGCGAGTTCGTTGGGCAGGGATTTCAGGCGGTTGGTTTTGCCGCGCAGCAGTTCGGCCACGTCGGGGTTTTTTTTGTGCGGCATGATGCTCGACCCGGTGGTGAGTTCGTCGGGCAGGGTGAGGAAACCGAAATTCTGGCTGTTGTACAGGCACACGTCCATTGCCAGCCGCGACAGCGTGCTTGCAACCGCCGCCACGGCTACGGCTACGGCCTGCTCGGTTTTGCCCCGCGTCATTTGGGCATAGACCACGTTGTAATTCATCGTCTCGAAGCCCAGCAGCCGTGTTGTCAGCGTGCGGTTCAAGGGGAACGACGACCCGTAGCCTGCCCCCGAACCCAGCGGGTTTTTGTTTGCCACGCGGTAGGCCGCCTGCACCAGCAGCAGGTCGTCAACCAAGCTTTCGGCGTAGGCCCCGAACCACAGCCCGAACGACGACGGCATGGCCACTTGCAAATGCGTGTAGCCCGGCAACAGCACGTCTTTGTGCGCCTCGCTGCGTTCGATGAGCAAGCCGAACAACCGGTGCGTTTGGCGGGCCAGCGAGGCCAGCCGCCCGCGCAGGTACAGCTTGATGGCCGTCAGCACTTGGTCGTTGCGCGACCGGCCGCTGTGAATCTTCTTGCCCACGTCGCCGAGCCGCTGCGTGAGCAGGTGTTCTATCTGCGAATGCACATCCTCAATCCCTGCCTCGATCACAAAGTGGCCCGCTTCAATCTCACGACCAATGCCTTGTAGTTCGCGGCGCAGTTGCGTCAGTTCGTCGGCGGTGAGCAGTCCGATGGTCTGGAGCATTTGCGCATGAGCCAGCGACCCCAACACGTCGGCGGCGGCGAGGTGCAAGTCCATTTCGCGGTCTCGCCCGACGGTGAATCGCTCAATGGCGGCGGCGGTTGAGGTGTTTTCCTTTTGCCAGAGTTTCATCAAAAAGTCGTCAGTGGTTAGTCGTCAGTGGTCAGTGGCAGGCGTTTTGGGCAAAATTTGCCCAAAACGCCTGCGTGAAAAAATCAACATCCGGCTGCAAGCATCACACCAATTTGGAAGTCGGAATGCGGATTTTAGAATATTGAAAAACTGATAATCAGATAGTTAAATCGGTTTATTCACGCGCCTAACCTTTTTAGGATTTTCGCTTTGGGACAAACTTGCCGAACAAAATCGTGTTCTTCTTTTGCGCCTTGGCGGTGAAAAATCAACCGCAAAGACTTTTCGCAAGCACAGGCCGAAGCAAAAGTCCTACTTTTGTTTCGGCCTGTGCTTGTTCACCAATAGTTTCACCTGACTTTTTGCTTGAAATATCTTTTAAGTTGTTGAAAACAAGTAGATTATACTGTTTTGCCAAAGGCTAACCGCTAAAGGCCAATTGCTTGCTATTCCTCGTCTTTCTTCTCCTGCACTACTTTGTAGGGCGGCACCGAACTTTCCACCAAGCCTTGCTTTGCCACCTTGTTCGCTACTTCCGACTGCTTGCTTTGCAGCATGTACTCGGCCTTGATGGTGGTGTAGTCGGCGCGGAGGTCGTCCACTTCGCGTTTCAGCCGGTTCACTTTGCGAATGTTCTTCTCTGCATAGTGGATGTTGCCGATGTAGATAATGCCGATAAACGTCAAGAACAAAATGTGCGGAATGTACCGGATGGGCAAGCCTTGCTCGAAAACGCCGCCCAAGCTGAGGGAACTTTCCACAAACCGGAAAAAGTTGACCCGCTGGCGACGTTTGTCCAGTTTGCTCGGCTGTTTGGGCGGTTTGTAAGTGTTGGTAGCCATGTATGAGTCGTAAGTGTTAAGTCGTAAGTGGTCAGTGGGTTTTGGGCAATACCGCCGGTGCGGCATCTTTGATTTTTGGCTAAAACGCCGTAACCTTCATAGGGTTTGGAACCCTATGAAGGTTTGCGCCGAAACGCCTACGTCCGCTCGGCGATGCGCAGTTTGGCACTGCGGGCACGCGGGTTGCGGGCAACTTCGTCGGCATCGGGTTCAACGGGCTTTTTGGTGACGGCCCGGAACGGTACGTCAGCGTTGCCAAACAAATCTTTCTCTACGTCGCCGCTGAACTTGCCCGTACGGATGAAATTCTTCACCAATCGGTCTTCCAGCGAGTGGTACGACATCACCACCAGTCGCCCGCCGGGCCGAATCACCTCAACCGTTTGGGCGAGCATTTCTTCCAAAGCGACCAATTCTTGGTTCACCTCGATGCGCAACGCTTGGAACACCTGCGCGTAATACTTGAATTCCTTGCCTTTCGGAGCCAGTTTTTGCAAAATTCCGGTCAAATCGGCGGTGGTTTCGATAGGACTTGAGAAGCGGCTACGCACCAATGCCGCCGCCAGCGTGCGGGCGTTTTTCACCTCGCCGTACATGCCCAGCAACCGGTGCAGTTGGTCTTCGCCGTAGGTGTTCACCACTTCGCGGGCCGTCAGCGGGGCGGTTTGATCCATGCGCATGTCGAGCCGGGCCGGAAAACGCGTCGAAAAGCCCCGCTCGGCCGCGTCAATCTGGTGCGACGAAATGCCGAGGTCGGCCAGCACGCCGTCCACCTGCTTCACGCCGTACAGCTTCAGATATTTGCGCAAATGCCGGAAGTTGGCCCGTACCAGCCGGAACCCCGGATGCGTGATGCTGGCGGCGTTGGCGGCCGCATCGTCGTCTTGGTCAAAGGCGAATAATTTACCCGTTTCGTCGAGCTGCTCCACAATGGCCCGTGAGTGGCCGCCTCCGCCGAAAGTCACGTCCACGTACACGCCGCCGGGCCGAATGGCCAGGCCTTCAAGGCAAGCGTCCAACAAAACGGGAATGTGGTACAAGTCTGGAACGGTTCGTTTCGTCACAAAAGTACAACCAGAATGTCGTTTGCCGTTTACCGTTTTTCGTTTTTCGTTTGGCGTTTTAGGCAAAAATTGCCCAAAACGACCATTCAACAATAAACCATTCAGCAATTCAACCATTCAACATCGCGTACAAGGTATGGTTTTTTAAAGTCACCTTTTGTCGGCAATAGTTGCCGACAATACCCTTTCAACCAACCCAAACACTTTGTTGCGATGGCAAAAATGAAAACCCTAGAGGATTTGTTCGAACACGAACTGAAAGACCTCTACAGTGCCGAGAAACAGTTTATTGAAGCAATGCCGAAAATGATGCAGTCGGCCTCTGACTCGCGTTTGAAACGCGTTTTTGAAAACCATTTGGAACAAACCAAAGCACAAAAACAACGGCTGGAGCAGGTGTTCGAGCTTTGCGGCCTCAGCACCGGACGCAAAAAATGCGAAGCCGTGGCCGGCATGATTGAAGAAAGCCAAACGCTGATTGACGAAAAGGCCAAGCCCGAAGTGAAAGACGCAGGCTTGATTGCTGCCGCCCAGCGCATGGAACACTACGAGATTTCGGCCTACGGCACGGCTCGTCATTTCGCCGAACGCCTCGGCAAGCAAGAAGCGGCCCAACTGCTGGCTCAAACGCTGGAAGAGGAACAAAAAGCCGACACACTGCTCAACGAATTGGCCAAGAACTATGTCAACGAAAAGGCGATGGCCGCCGGGTAAAAGTGGTAAGTGGCAAGTCGTAAGTGGTAAGTGGTAAGTCCTGAAGCAGTAAGCAGTTGCGGTGTTTTGAGTGAAAATTGCCCAAAACGCCTTTCCTACTCACTTACGACTTACCACTTGCGACTTATGACTTACCACTTATGACTTACCACTTAAATTCAGGCACGGATTTTTAAAAACGTTGGCACGGAAGAAGCCCAACGGACAAGTGAGATACGGACAAGCAGGGAGCGGCTTCTTCCTTTTTTCGTGTTTGCGTTGCAACGTTTTTGCTCTTTAATCCGATACAAATCATGTCCTCGAAAACAACCGTTGCACTAACAGCCGGGCTAATCGGCTCGGTGTCGCTGACGGCTTTGCACGAAACTGTGCGGAGAGTCGTCCCCGCCTCGCCACGCATGGATAGGCTGGGCATGGAAGCTTTGGCCAAAATCATCCGCCGAAGTGGAAACCGCCCGCCCGATTCGCAGAAACTGCATAACTGGACGCTGGCCGGCGATTTGGTTAGCAATGCCGCTTACTACAGTTTGGTGGGCGTGGGCAAGCCCAAACACGCTTGGGTGCGCGGTGCGGCATTGGGTTTGGCGGCGGGTTTTGGAGCCGTGTTGCTTCCGCGTCCGCTCGGCCTCGACCCGGCCCCGAGCAACCGCACGCAAGCTACGCAACTGCTCACCGTTGCTTTCTACACCGCAGGCGGACTGGCGGCCGCAACGGCTGTGTTCTGGCTGCGGCATAGAAAGAAGAAAAGCAAAGGAAAAGACAAGAAGAGCAAAAAATCATAAATCGTGTGTCTTTGGAGTCAAAATAAGTATCTGACCATCAATATTTTAATGGCTTTGAAGTACGCAATGTTCGCTTTAGTTTAATACCAATAAACCAAAAATAACAACAAAAAACCGCAGCCTTTAAGGGCTGCGGTTTTTTGTTGTGCCTGTTGCAAAGGCGTTTTGGGCAATTTTTGCCCAAAACGC
>JALOMD010000367.1 GCA_025455595.1 Cytophagales bacterium
GCCAGCAGCAAGCCTTCCAACAGAATGTGCGCAACCAATTTGCCTTGCGAAGCACCCAGCGTACGCATGATAGCCAAGTCGTAGCGGCGTTCTTTGAGGGCGTTGTACAAGGCGATGAAAATGCTCAGTGCGGCGATGATGATGATCACATAAGCGAAATACGTCACCACATCGGCACCGGCACCGAACAGGTCGAACAGCCGCACGATTTCCATGGCCGGCGAGGCGGCTTGCAGGTTGCTTTGGCTGTTCACCATGCGCGGCATGGTGAGGGCCGCCATTGGGTTGGCAAATGTGATGAGCACCGAAGTAATTTCGCGGTTGGCGGCCGAGTCGGCAGTGGCAGTGGGCAGTAGTCCCGGCTGCTCACTGCCACTGCTCTCCGCCAACTGTCCTTCGGGCTCTTCATGCACTGACCAAACGCTTTCGATGGCCGTGAGCACGAGCCGGTCGAGGACGGTGCCGCTGGGCCGCATGATGCCCACGACGCGGTAGCCGTGCTCGCGGTGGGCGTTGTCTTCGTTGCCGTCCAGCCCGTGGGCACCGTAAAACGTGTCGCCTATTTTCAGGCCGCCTTGCCGGGCCACCTCCGCCCCAACAGTGGCCTCCATCGGTTGGCTCCACCATTTGCCTTCGGCCAGTTGGCATTCGTAATGTTCCGGGTAGGCCCGCGTGGTGCCGACAATCCGATACGCCCTATAGCTGTCGCCGAGAGCCAGGGGGATGGACTTTTTCACAAAGCGGCGGTTGGCGGCTATTTTGTTGGCATCGGCGAGTTTGATATTGCCCGTGGGATTGTCAATGTGGAAAATGCTGCACAAAATCAGTTGCAGCGGACTACCCTTCGCCCCCACCACCAAGCTGATTCCCTTGGCGTTGGCCTGCATTTTTTCTTGCAGTTGCGTCATCACCAGTAGCAGATAGACAATCAGTCCCACGCCCAAGGCAAGCAGCAAAGTGTTCAAAAAAGTGCTGAGCCGACGGTTTTTCACATACGACCAGCTTAGTTTCAGGAGGTTCATGGCTTGATTTATGCAACAATGTTGCAAATAAGTTAGGGTTATTGTTGCAAGATAACGATACGGGCATTAGCTTTGCAACATTGTTACAAAACAAGCTGTTATCTGTTCATGAGAAAAACCATTGTCCATCAGAAATACGACTGGATGGGGATTGCCAGCTCGGTAGGCTGCATTATTCACTGCCTGCTGATGCCCATTTTGTTGTCCAGTGCCGCCAGTTTCACGGCCCACTCAGAGTACCACTGGCTTGACTTCCTGTTTTTGACCTTGGCGGCGGTGGCCGTGTGGTTCACCGTGCGCAAAACCCACTCCATGCTGGTGCGCATCATCCTGGTGGCGGCTTGGGCCATTTTTGCGGGCAGCATCATTTGGGAAGAAAGCATCCCCTTCGCCTCGGTGCTGATGTACGCCGGTTCGGTGCTGCTCATCGTGGGGCACGCCCTCAACCTGCGGTACGTCCACCAATGCAGCACGCCGGGACACCAACATTGAGAAGTACGATTTACGAGATACGAATTTTAGGTCAGAGTTAAGAAGTCAGAAGCGTTCTGGGCGAAAAACGGTCAAAACGGTTTTGCAGCCAACACAACATAACCGAACCTCTCTTCTTTGTTGAAGGGAGGTTTTTTTGTTTGTTTTGCAAGGGCGTTTTGAGCAAAAATTGCCCAAAACGCCCGTCTATTGTCTTTTGCGAGCCTGTGCTTCCGGTCAGACGCACAGCGTGCAGACCTGCACGTAAAACGCGTTTTGGGCAATTTTTGCCCAAAACGCCAACCTGCCCACTCATAACTCATCATTCATAATTCATCATTCAAAAACGTGTCGCTTCTATCCGCCCACACGCCTGATTTGATTGAAGCCGGCCTTGACGAAGCCGGACGCGGCTGCTTGGCCGGGCCTGTTGTAGCGGCCGCCGTGATTTTTCCCAAAAACTACACCCATCCGCACCTCACCGACTCGAAGCAACTGAGCCGCGCCGAACGCAACGCCTTGCGCATCGAGATAGAACGCGATGCCATTGCGTTTGCCGTGGCCGAAACTTCCAACACCGAAATAGATCAAATCAACGTGCTGAACGCCAGCATCTTGGCCATGCACCGGGCCGTGGACAAACTGGCCGTCGTGCCGCAGTTGCTGCTCGTGGACGGCAACCGTTTCCGACCGTACCCATTCGTGCCGCATGCGTGCATCGTCAAAGGCGATGCCACGTACCTGTCCATCGCCGCCGCGTCTGTCTTAGCCAAAACCCACCGCGACGACCTGATGGAACGCCTCGCACAAGACTTTCCACACTACGGCTGGCAGACCAACGCCGCCTACCCCACGGCGGCGCACTACGCTGCCATTCTGGCGCACGGCATCACGCCACATCACCGGCTCAGTTTCCGATTGAAATAGCCCAAAAAAGTAGGCGGTAGCGGTAGCAGTGGGCAGTCGAAAGGGCGTTTTGGGCATTTTTTGCCCAAAACGCCTTCTATTCTGACTTCTCCCGACTTTATCGGGAAAAGTGGTTCCAACTGCAAAAGCTGTGCGTTTTGACAAAGTGACTGTTTAAGATTTTCCGTTTTGGCCGTTTTCTGCCCAAAACGCACCGACTGTAGGGGCGGGGCTTGCCCCCGCCCTGTCCGGCACAAGCTCGCATTACCCTTGGCCGAGCCTGCAAGAGAGAGGGCGGGGGCAAGCCCCGCCCCTACGATTCGGAACCAAAAGCCCAAATGGTAAACAGTCACAAAATCCCGACAAGTCGGGGCTACAACAAAAGTGTCAGTGTTCTTCGTAGCCTGTGGCTACGAAGTTGTATGTTCGGTAGTCTGTGACTACCGGCGCGTAGCGCAGCCGCCGTTGTATGGAATGCATCTTTCACGCCTTGGCGTGAGGTAGTCAGAGACTACCAGCATATTCCTGCGAAGTCATAGACTTCGCAGAACGGGAACGGCAACATCACAAACACAGGGCGTTTTGGGCAAAATTTGCCCAAAACACAAAATCCTTCCATTCTGAATTCACAATTGGCTTCGCCGAACTGACGTTTCTGAATTAAAAAACGTGTTTTTTCACCGCTTCCACCGCTTTCGAAAAACGTTCTTCAAAATCCCCGTCAATGACCACGTAGCGGAGGCGGCGTTTTTCAAGTTCTTGGCGGATGTGTTCAAACTGTTCGTCGCGGTTTTCACCGTAGTTGCGGGTGCCGTCGTTCACCCAAGGCACGTCGGGTTTCAACAGCAGGTGCAGGTGGGCACGTTGGCGGGGCAAGTGGTTCATTCCCAGCACCCATTCCGGGCAACGGCCGAAATAGATTTCGCTCCACACCTGCGTCATGATCAGGTCGGTGTCCAAGAACAGGATTTTGTCGGCTTGGCGCAAAGCTTCTTCTTCACGCAGCAAATGGCCGCCCGCAATGTGACCGATGGCCGGATAGCGGAAATCCGGTGCCACCTGTTCATAATACTCGCGGCCGTACTCGGGCAAATAGGCCGTGTTGAAATGCTGCGCCAGCCGTGCCGTCAGCTTCGACTTGCCCACCGACTCCGGCCCCGACAGCACCACTTTTCGCACGTAGTAGGGCCGCACCGCCTCCGGGATGTGCCGCCAGTTGCCGAACGGGTCGTTGCGGATGTGCCGCGCCGACACCGGCACGACCCGCCGCTCCAAATCAACCAGTACGTGACGGATGCCGAGTTCGCGTTGCAGGTCGTCGCCGTAGGTTTCGGAACTGAAGAAAATGTCCGGTTTTTCGGGCAGGTTGCGGTCGAAAGTGCCTGCCCAGATGCGCCAGAAATCGGGGTGTTCAATCGGCTCCTGCGGGTTTTCGTCGGTGACGTGGACGATGCGCACATTCGGCTCGTCGGCGAAGGTTTCGGCCAGCCAGCGGTGGCGCAAATAGCCCGGAATCGGCTCGCGTTCCAGCGAACACATCAGCACGTACATTCTGTCCACTTGCCTGGCTCCTTCGCGAATCAAGTGCAGGTGGCCGTTGTGCGGCGGCAGGAATTTGCCGAGGGTAAAACCAATCATTTTAATTCAGAATTGTGAATTATGAATTCAGAATTGGGCGATTTTTGTCTGAACCTTGATTCGTGGGATTAAAGGATTAACATGATTGAAAAGGGAGCAATCAAGGCAATCCTTTAATCCCACGAATCAAGGTTCAGACAAGCGGCGTTTTAGGCAATTCCTGCCCGTCCGGCAGGCGGGTTTGCCCAAAACGCGTTTGGTTCGCCCTACAGATAAACAATTGCAACCAAAGTCTTGCTGACGACTGACCACTGACCACTTTGGTTAGAACCGCAGATGCAACGTGGCGAAATAGTTGCGGCCCGCTTGGGCGAAGTAGTACGGCTCGGCGTTGGTCACTTGGCCGCCGGTGAAATACAGTTCGTCCGTCAAGTTGTTGGCGGCAAGCGTGAGCCGCTGCCCGGCCACCACCAACGCCAGCCGCAGGTTCAGCAAATGGAACGCGGGCGTGACGAAACTCCGGTCGTTGTCGTTCGCCAAGAACGACTCGCTGACGTA
>JALOMD010000368.1 GCA_025455595.1 Cytophagales bacterium
AAGGCCGGTTTGGGACTGATTCGCAACCTGCCCGGCGACACCCAGCCGGTGAACCTGATCGAAGACTGCGCCGTGGACGTGGCCGACCTGCCCGACTATATCGCCGAGTTAGAGAAACTGCTGAAAAGCAAAGGCTTGCGGTACTCGATGTACGCCCACGCCGGGGCGGGCGAACTGCACGTAGAGCCGATGATCAACCTCAAGACCGCTGAAGGCAATGCTCTTTTTCGCGCAATTTTGGCCGAAACGGCTGCGTTGGTAAAGAAATACAACGGCTCGCTGAGCGGCGAACACGGCGATGGCCGCCTGCGCGGCGAGTTCATCCCGTTCATTCGACCCGAACGGCGTGTTCAACGCGGGCAAAATCGTGGACACGCCGCCGATGAACACCTCGCTGCGCTACACGCCCGGCCAGCAGGCCCGTCCTGTCGAAACGGTATTCGATTTCAGCGGACAGGAAAGCATGTTGCGCCTCGCCGAAAAGTGCAGCGGATCGGGCGACTGCCGCAAGACGCACCTGAGCGGCGGCACCATGTGCCCCAGCTACATGGCCACCCGTGACGAACGCGACACCACCCGCGCACGGGCCAATATTCTGCGCGAATGGCTCACCGGACAGGCGGCAGTCGGCAGCGGCAGTCGGCAGGAGGCAGTGGCAAAAGGCAGCCAATTAGTGCCTACTGCTACTGCCGCTGCCGACTCTTCCGTTTTGGAAATCCTCGACCTGTGCCTGAGTTGCAAGGGTTGCAAGGCAGAATGCCCCTCGAACGTGGACATCGCCAAGCTGAAAGCCGAGTTTTTGCAACACCACTACGATGCGCACGGCGTGCCTTTCCGCACGCGGCTGATTGCCAGTTTCACCAAGCAAATGCGGCTGGCCTCGCTGGCTCCGTGGGCGTATAATTTGGTGTTCAAGACCCCGGCGTTGCGGCGGGTTGCCAACCGCCTCGTCGGCTTCCACCCCGACCGCACCATGCCGCTGCTCGCACGTGTTACGTTGAAAAAATGGTTCAACAAACGCAGCCCCACCCCCGGCCCCTCCCCCAAGGGGAGGGGAGAAAACTCCTCCCCCTTGGGGGGAGGCCGGGAGGGGGCTGCTCGGCTGGTAAACGTCTTCTGCGACGAGTTCACCGATTACAACGACACCGAGATTGGCCAGAAGGCCGTGATGCTGCTCG
Organism: Cytophagales bacterium; assembly: GCA_025455595.1. Lineage (GTDB taxonomy): Bacteria > Bacteroidota > Bacteroidia > Cytophagales > 172606-1 > Xanthocytophaga. Next base: position 1,179 of record JALOMD010000368.1, read on the forward strand.
AACGGCTCGGTTACCGCGTCGTCATGCCCAAACACGTTGAGAGCGGCCGCACGTACCTGTCGAAAGGGCTGGTTCGCGAGGCGAAGGCGATTGCCGTCGAAAACGTGACGTTGCTGGCCGATGTGGTTTCGGACGAATCGCCGCTGGTGGGCATCGAGCCGTCGGCCATCCTCACCTTCCGCGACGAATACCCCGAACTGGTGCCCGAACCGCTACGGGAAAAATCGCGGAAAATTGCCCAAAACGCCCTGATGATTGACGAGTTTATTGCGCAGGAGATTAACAAAGGCAACATCCGAGCCGAGCAGTTCACCGCCGAGGCGCGGCTCATCAAACTGCACGGACACTGCCACCAAAAAGCGTTGGCCTCGGTCGTACCCACGAAAAGAATGTTGTCTCTTCCCACAAATTACCGGGTGGAACTGATTCCGTCGGGCTGCTGCGGCATGGCTGGCTCGTTCGGCTACGAGCGGGAACACTACGAGGTTTCGATGCAGATTGGCGAACTGGTCTTGTTTCCAACGGTGCGCAGGCAAGCCGCAGAGGTAATCATTGCCGCCCCCGGCACCTCTTGCCGCCACCAGATACACGACGGCACCGGCAGGCAGGCTCTGCACCCGGTCGAAATCCTCTACGACGCACTGCTTTGACATGGTGCGCGTCTTGCGCCGCCAAGCGTTCCCGCCGATTGTGGACACAACCTTCATAGGGTTTTGAACCCTATGAAGGTTTTCGCCTTTGACGTTTTAGGCAAAAATTGCCCAAAACGGACGCTGCCAACCGCTTTCTTCGTTCCGGGTTTTCGCAGCTCTCAGCCAGACTTGCAAAATACTTGTCTATACTTGTTTGCCAAAAATGCAAAAACAGATAACTTGCAACGGCGCAATCATATAAAAAAGGTATTTTTTTAAGAAGTTTTGTTTTTATACAAACCCCTGATAATCAAAAATTTACGAAATTTTAGTACTTAAAAAAGGCAGTTTTTCGGCTTTTGACGATGTTTTTATTTGGCAGAATGTTGCTTTTGTTAAAATTTTTACCATAAATTTTCAAATTATCTGCTCCAAGTAACACCAAAAGCCGGCTAACTATTTGACCCGTAATGTTTTACTCCAAGTCGTTCATTTTAGTTGTTTTCTGGATCAGCATATCAGTGCTGGGGTGGATCGGATACAGCATGTTCCAAAACCACCGGCTGGCCTCCCAAAACGCCGCCCGCATATTCCACTCCAACCGGGTGGTGGCCGCCGCCGAGAAGATACTCGCCCTGATCAACCGCGCTGAAATCGGCCACCAGGAATACGTGCTTAGCAACGACAGCGTTGACCTGCAGCCCTACTACCACAGCATAGATTCGGTTACTGCCTACATTGACAGTTTGTACGTGTTGGCTCGAAACAACCCGCAGCACCGCTCCCTGATTGACTCGCTGCGCCGCAACACGTCGGTGAAGATAGACTTGATGCAGTATGCCATTCTGCTCAAAAACAGCAACAACCTCACCGGCTTGCAAACCCTCTACGACTCGCGCCAAAACCGGACGGCCATGCAGGGCATTCAGCAGGCGTTGCAAGAAGTGGTTTCCGACGAACGCCTGCTGCTGGCCCGCCGCGGCCGCGAGTACGCCTACGCCATGCAACGCACCACCCAGGCCGTTTACTGGGTGTTGGGTTCGTACGTGGCCATGATCGGGCTGGGTTTTGTGCTTATTCGCAACAAGTACCGCAACAAAGACTACTACGAAGGGCGGCTGGTGTCGCTGAACGCCGAACTGAAACAGAAGGACGAGGAACTGAACTCGAACAACCGCGAGCTGAAGTCGAACAGCAACGAACTGACGGCCATTTACGGGCAACTGAACAGAATCAAAAACGAGTTTGCCAGCATTTCCTTGTCGCGCATGGCCAAGATTCGGCGCATCAACAACCGCCTGATGGCCGAGGCCCGCAAACGCGAAAAAGTGACCGAAGACCTGCGGAAAAGCGAAGCCCGCTTCAAGGCCGCCCTGAACAAGGCTCCGATTGTGGTTTTCAACCAAGACACCGAACTGCGCTACACGTGGGTGTATGACAACTCCAACTCGTCGCAGTACCACCTCGCCGACGCGCTGGGCAAGACCGATGCCGACATTTTCTCCGAAAAAGAAGCCGAGCAAATGACGGCCATCAAGCGGCAGGTGCTGGCTACGGGCAAAGGCATTGCCCACGAAGTGAACTTGTCGCTCGGACGCAGGAAGCTCTACTACCTGCTCACCATCGAACCCACCTTCGACCGCAACAACCAAGTGAAGGGCATCACCTGCGCCGCCTACGACATCACGGAGCAGAAGAAAACCGAGGACATGCTGCGCCACACGCTGAAAGAACTGAAAAAGCGCAACCACGAACTCGACAACTACGTCTATAAAGTGTCGCACGACCTGCGGGCACCGCTGGTTTCCATCTTGGGGCTGATCAACCTGACCAAGATGGACGACAACCCCGAAACACTGCGCAACTACCTGGGCCTGATCGAGAACCGCGTGAGCAAGCTCGACGACTTCATCAAGTCGGTGCTGAACCACTCGCGCACCCTCAACTCGGAAATGACCATCAAGCCGATTGATTTCCGCAAAGTCATCAACGAATGCACCGACGAACTGCGCTATTTGCCCAACTTGGAGAAACTGCAAGTCGAAATAGACATTGACAGTGAAGCTGAGTTCCACAGCGACGAGTTACGCGTGGGCATCATCCTGAAAAATTTCGTCTCCAACGCCGCCAAATACCTCAACCCGCACACCAGTCCCAACATCCTCCGGTTCCAGATACACGTTTCCGACCAACAAGCCCGCATTGCCATCCAAGACAACGGCATGGGCATCGAAGAGCAGTACTTGACGCGCATATTCGACATGTTTTTCCGCGCCACGCCCAAGTCCGACGGTTCCGGGCTGGGGTTGTACATTGTAAAACAGACCGTGGAACGCCTCGAAGGCAGCGTAACCGTGGAGAGCGAACTCGGCGTAGGCACTACTTTCCGCCTGCTGTTGCCTAACTTCAAAGTGCAGTGACAAACTTGCGTTTAACGTTTGCCGTTTAACGTTGCTCAGTGTTTGTTTTTGCTCATTTGTATCCCATGCTTCGTGAAACGGCGTTTTAAGCAAATTTTGCCCAAAACGGCAGTGAGTCGTAGCAACCTGTCCCGACCTGTCGGGATGACTGAGACCTCGCCTCACGCGCATGGTTATGTCGGGGTCGTGCCACGACTATGTTTCCGTACCGAACCGCGAACCTTTCTGCGAGGCGTTTTGGGCAAAAATTGCCCAAAACAGAAGGAGGAAATACGACAATTGTCGCGTGCCTGACAAAGTTCTTCCCCGTTGTTCGCCACCTTGCAGAACCGATTGTAGCCTCTGTACAAACCGCTTCCGCTATGAAACTGCACACTTGCATCCTCGCTTTAGGGCTGCTGGGCATCGGCGGCGTGCCGCCCGGCCCGAAAACCACTTTTGTGGCTCCGTCTGCTTTCGCCGTGGTCGAATTGTTTACTT
>JALOMD010000369.1 GCA_025455595.1 Cytophagales bacterium
TTTCCCGGCCAGAGGCCGGGTGACAGTTGCCATCACGCCACAGCGTGACGGCTGAAAATTATATTGTAACTATTTGATTATCAACCGATAGCAACTCTATTCTTTCACGCAAAGACGCAAAGACTTTCGCAAAGAACGCAAAGAAGAACAAGGCAATCGCTGACGACTGACCACTTACCACTCACGACTTACCACTTATTTTCCGCAGCACATTGAGCGGGCCGCTGGGCTGGTAGTCGCCCATGGAGCGGCCGTTGCGGATGACATTGCGGAACACCGGCCGCTGGCCCAGCAGCAGCGTGTCCACGTCAAACTGGTCGCTGGCCAGGATTTGCGAGTTGTGGTTGCGCACCACCGTAAAGCGGCTGTTGCCCAGAAACAACACCCGGATGAGCCGGTCGTTCCAGCCGATTTCGAGCTGCTGGCCTACGGTGAGTTGCGTGGTCACCACCACTTGCTCGAACGGCAGTGCGTCGGGTGGCGCAGTGGGGGCCGATGTGTTCGGCTGGTTCACGTTCGACTGGCCGACGCTTGGCTGGCTTTGCGGCGGTAGCGGCACCGACTGCGGTTTTTCTTGGTACTGCTTGCGCAGGAACACGCCGTTGAGCAGTCCGTTTTCGTCGGTAGGTTCGCAGACCATGAGTTTCTGGGTGCCAAAACGGGCCAGTTCTTGCCGCAGTTCTTGGCTGTTGCGCAGGCTTTCGCCCAGCAGCACCAAGCCGTCCACATCGTCGGGGCGGTGGTTTTGGTTGCCCAAAAACTGCTCGTACGACTGCCCCAGCGTGCGGACGTGAAACGTGACCCGCTGCTCGATTTCGTCTTTGCGTAGCACCACCGTGTTTTCGCCGCCCCGCTCAATCGCAAAATCCGTTTTTACGTCCAAAAACGGCCGCGCATCGTTGTCCAGTTGCCGCAGCCATTCCTGGGCCACGCGGTAGTGCCGCTTCACTTCCTTTTCAATGTCGTCTTTGCTGTGCAGCAGCCGCCGCCGCTGGTTGATGTAGTCAACCGCGAGGCGGGCCACCACGCTCACGCGGCTGTCAATGCCCATGCCCGGAAACGTATGCGCCGCGATGCGTTCCACCGCCGAGGCGTTGTAGCACTGCACCAGCGAGTAGTTCAGGTTGTCGTTGAACGCCTCGGCCACCACCACTTTTTTGTGGGCGGCCGGCACGAGTTTTCCGGCCCCGAACAGGCTCAAAGCCAGCATTTCCGCCGGGACGAACGCCGCCGCGTCCACTTCGTAGCCGATGGTGCCCAAGTACGCCGAAACCGCTTGGCGGGTGGCAGGCGGCACATTGTCCGAGAACACCAGCGAAAGCGGCACCGGAGCCGTGGTGTCCAAGTGGCTGACCAGTTCGCCAAGGATGGTCAGGTATTGCCGCCGGATGTCGTCCATCACGGGTTTCAGCAGTTCCACCAGCGGCACCGGATGCCCGAACAGCACGAACGTCCGTTTGTCGTCGGGCGGGCCGGTAAGCAGGTCGCCGTAAGTGTTGGGCTGGCCGTCGGCGTATTCTTGGCGGTAACGTTCGCCGTAAAAGACGCGGTTGCTGGCCGGATCAACGAAAAAGTATAAGGGAAGACGCGTCGTGTCGCGCACGGTCACGGGCATGAACGTGTCGAACGGCTTCACGCCGGCCATCAGGAAATCAGTATCTGCGTAAACGACTAAGCGGCGGTTCATGGAACGAGGTTGCGGTGCAGTCGGCAAAAATAGCAGGTCTTGCGGAGAAATACGCGTGCGAGAATTTGGGTGGCGGCGTTTTAGGCGTTCCCGCTCCCGACAAGTCGGGACAGGCAATTGCGGGATTTGAAAATTTTTGCTTAAAACGCCTGCCTGCCTGTAATCGGTCGATGCAAAATCCGTTGTGAGCAACGCCGCAGTGACAATTCTCATTTGTTTTTGACACGAGACCGATTTTCTTTGACGAATCGGGCAGTCTGGCACTTTCATTGCGGTAAACCGAATCTTTGGATACATGACTGTCTAACATTTCCGTTTCGGTTCAAAACCGCCGGAATACACGACCTGTAGGGGCGGGGCTTGCCCCCGACACGTCGGGGGCAAGCCCCGCCCCTACAAATGTTGCGTTTCGGGCAAAAATCATCCAAAACGGAAAATGTTAGACAATCACTACTTTTTTGATTTGTCCGTTTCGAAAAAAAAAACGCCTCATGCCCTTCGTCTTTTGCGAGCCTTTGGTTCCGGTCAGACGCACTGCGTGCAGACCTGCGTGCAAGCGGCGTCCCGACAAGTCGGGATTTGCCCAAAACGATTTCAAACAACCAACCCTTTTTTTGTGAAAAAACTATACAGTATTCTGTTCGTAAGCTTTCTTTCGCTGCCCGACGCAAGTGCCCAACTGCCGCTTGCCGACTTTTACAGCCACAGCTACATCATCAGCGACCAACAACGCGGATTCCCGTTGCGTAGGCGAACCGTCGGATTTTCGGCCGTATTTACCGAACGGCAGGGTTTTCTCGGCGGCAATGACCAAAAATGGCTCGTCATGCCCCTTTACCCAGGTAGCGACGAGTACATCATCGCCAGCAAGCACGACGGCAGTTTGCTCAACGCTTGGCCTTTCCCGACCCTGCCCGCCAATGTGACAGCCAACTATCTTCGCAGCACACTGCAAATCTTCAAGTTGGAAGGCGCGTCAGGCATGTATGCCATCAAAAACTCGGCAAACAATGAACGGGCTTTGACCGCCGGACGCGGAACCGCCGCAAGACGAATGCTGTGGAATGCGCCTGCCGGTGCCGTCTATTGGCAACCCGTCAGCAGTGCGGCCAGCCAGCGGTTTTCTTTTATGGCTGCTGACGAATTGCCATACCCTGTTGTCTCTTACAGAGAAAAAAACACTGCGGACATACAACCGCCGCCCAGCCCGGCGAACATACGAGGCGAAGGCTTGTGTACAGAATGCAACGAGACCTTTGTGGCCGAAACCATCATTCCTTTCGCAATGGTGAGCAATGATTTGTCACGAGTGCAACAGGCTAATAATTTTCCCTATTACCGACTGGAGTACAGCCGTTTGTGGGTTCTGATTAGGTCAGTCTCGTTTCCGCAGGGGCTTTCCATGACCGGCCAAGTGCCACAGTCGGTGGGAATGAACAATGCCTCGGTTCCTGACATGTTGGGCATAAGTGTTGGTTCCGACGGGGTGCTGGGCTACACAGAAGACGGGGCGGGCTCTATCATAGCCGCGTCTATTGCGACCGTTCTCGGAAAAGAAACCCGAAAGGTGGCGACACACGTCGAAAACACCCTCCGAAACGCCGTAGCGAACATCAACTTCACAGCCACCCGCACCTCGATAATAGCTGAATACCAACTGGTGGAACGCTACAGACTCTACAGAGCCGACGGCTCGAAAGTGATGGATTGGGATGTGAAACTCGACCCGGCGTTTAACAAACGCACCATCTACGTCGAAGGGCAGCGGGGCGGACGTTTGAGTGGCGAAAACGCGCACCAGCCTATGTCTGTAGCGGTGGCACAAGAAGGCTGGGTCTCTGACAGTGTTTACGAAATAAGACTGAGAGAGGCAAACACAGACAAAACTATTGAAAATGCTTTTTTTACAGTCAACAACGTCTATCCTAACCCTGCATCTTCGGTCATTGGGATTGATTTTTACACGCCGGACGACGCTGATGTCAATGTAAGCGTCTGCGACTTGGCAGGTCGTGCAGTGAAGAAGTTCAACCGACGGATGCCTGGTGCGAAAACGGACGTTTTGGAAATAGACTGCTCGGATTTGCAAAGCGGCATGTATGTGCTGAAAACAGAAGCCGTTTCCGTTGCTGACCCCAACATACACGCAACGAACCAGCAAAAAATACTTGTTCAGCGGTAAGTTACTTTCGGGTGAATTTTTCGTTGCCCCGTCAAGCTTACTTCCACGGCATTCTGGTTTACATCGAAGGTGGTTGTAATCTATAGTTAACTTGTATGTATCGGAATTTTTTTTGCCCGGTGTGAGCCTGATTTCTTCGCTGCGTACCGTTTTGGGCGTTTCTTGCCTAAAACGCCGGTTCGCTCCGTTCGGGCGGGCTTTTCATCCCGCTGCCTGCCTGTAAGGTGCAGGCTTTCAGAACCTAAGATTCTTGACGCGTTCATGGCAGATGTAAGTTTTCCGCTGGGTGCATGGGCCGGTTCGCAGTGGAAATGGGTGTGCAAGGCGTTCTGCGGCCGATTTCATAAGGAAACAAGCGTAAGAAACATCCGCCCGGTAAAAAAACGTTAGCCTTACTTGATGGAATCCGGTGAAATAGTGCATAAGTTAGACCAACATTTTACTCTGCTGTGTATCGAAAATACAAATTTTAAGCAGTATGTTTGTGCCGTTATTTTAATTTTTTAATTCTTAATCTAACTCAATTTTCAACAGCATGAAAAAAGTCATCCTCTCAATCGCTGCCGCAGCAGCTATGGTTTTCACGGCACAGGCACAGTTTTCCATCATTCCCAAAGGTGGTGTTGCTTTGAGCACGCTGGTTTAGGTTTTAATTTGCCTTTGGGCGACGGGGGCCTCTCCATTCAGCCTGAGTTGCTGTACATCCAAAAAGGCTACGGCCTCAAATCGGATGAATCTATCCAAGGTATTAACATTACGACTACAGGCAGATACATTGCCAATGTGATTGAGCTTCCAATACTTGCAAAATACACTTTTGGCGAAGATGCGTTCAAAGCTTACGTAAACTTGGGCCCTTCTTTCGGGTATTTGATGAATGCAAAGTTTAAAGGTAAAGTCGAAGGTGGTGGAACCAGTGTGGACTTTGATGAAGATGCTGATTTGGATAGCGAAAGGGACAACCGCTTAGACATCGGCCTGCAAGCCGGTGCTGGTATCATGTACGAACTGGGCCCGGGTAGTTTGGTTCTGGATGCTCGTTACGGCTATGGTTTTACCAACTATGCCAAAACGCCTGATGGTGCTGACAGGGCTGATTTCAAATCGCAAAGCCGCACCATCGCTGTAACCATCGGTTACGCCATTACGCTGGGTGGCAAATAAGAGCCATTTGTTCATCATGAAAACAGAAAAACCGCCGCTCCAACGGCGGTTTTTTCATTTCTTAAGAGGTTGTTTAAAATTTTGTTCTACAGAAGCGTTTTGGGCATTTTTTGCCCAAAACGCTTTTTACACGCAGGTCTGCACGCGGTGCGTCAGACCGGAGGCACAGGCTCGCAAAAGACAATAGACGGGCGTTTTGAGCAGATTTTGCCCAAAACGCTCTGCCGCACGAAAGCTCCGGTAAATCTTACTCAAGACCCAAGACTCAAGACCCAAGACTAACCCAACACGCCGTCACGTTGTCGGTGCTGCCTGCGGACAGGGCTTTTCCCACCAATGTTTGGGCGAGGGTTTCGGGCGGCGTGGTTGCCAAAAGCTCGGTCAGTTGCGCGTCGGTGAGGAAGTCGTGGATGCCGTCGGAGAAGGCGAGGAGCCGTTCGTCTTTGCCCAGTTGGTGCGGCCCTGTGATGTCCATGCGGATTTTCTCCAACGGCTGCCCGATGGCCGAGGTCATGGTGGTGCGGTAGGGGTGGTTGGCGGCCTCGGCTTCGGTGAGCGTGCCAGCGTCCATCATCTGCTGCACCAGCGAGTGGTCT
>JALOMD010000370.1 GCA_025455595.1 Cytophagales bacterium
TGAAAAGTCCTTACGCCGGGCCGTTTCTCGTCGGTTTTTTCGTGTCGCTGGCATTGGCGTTTCGGCAAGTCCCGTCATTGAAAGGCTTCGCCTACACCATCTGGATTTTCGCGGCCGTCACAGTTTCGCTTTTTTACCCGCAATACTTCTCCAAAATCGGCGACTTTGAGCTGAAAAAACTGGTCATTCCGCTCTTGCAAGTCATCATGTTCGGCATGGGTTCGCAAATGAGCCTCGACGACTTCGCGGGCATCCTGCGCCAGCCCAAGGGCGTGGTCATCGGCGTGGCGTGCCAGTTTGCAATCATGCCCTCCTTGGGTTTCGCATTGGCTACGGTGCTGCCTTTTCCGCCGGAAGTCGCCACGGGTGTCATCCTCATCGGCTGCTCGCCGAGCGGACTGGCTTCCAACGTGATGTCGTTCATTGCACGGGCCAACGTGCCGCTGTCGGTCACGGTCACGGCCGTCACCACGCTGCTGGCTCCGTTGCTCACACCGGCGTTGCTGAAATTATTGGCGGGCCAGTTTCTGCCGATTGACTTCTGGAAAATGGTAATCGAAATCTCGAACATGGTGATTCTGCCCATCATTGCCGGGCTGATGTTCAACTTGTTCGCCTACGGCCGTGATTCGGCCAAACGGACGTGGGTTCAGATAGCCGTCTTTGCGTTGCTGATTCTGTTGCGCAACACCGTGGTGAGCCGCACGGGCGGAGATTTTTGGCCCGGCGTGCTGACGGACGCGTTTTGGTTCCTGATGCTGCCGGTAGCGGCCGCGTGGCTTTTCAAAGTCGCGGCGAAAGGCCGCAAAGAATGGCTCGACGATGCGCTGTCTGTAGTGTCGAAAGTGGGCATTGCATTGATTATCACGGTCATCACCGCCGCTGGCCGCGACAGTCTGCTGCAAATCGGGCTGCTGCTGATTGTCTCGTGCCTGATTCACAACTTGGCGGGTTACACGCTGGGCTACTGGTCGGCGCGGCTGTTCGGGTTGGACGAGCAATCGTGCCGCACAGTAGCCATTGAGGTGGGGATGCAAAACGGCGGCTTGGCTTCGGGGCTGGCTTTGCAAATGGGCAAAGTGGCGACGGTGGGCTTGGCCCCGGCGGTTTTCGGCCCGATGATGAATATTACCGGCTCTTCGCTGGCGACTTGGTGGCGTTCCCGCCCGCCGAGGATTTTGTCTGAACCATGATTCGTAGGGTTAAAGGATTAACTTGATTAAAAAACAGGTTCAAGCTAATCCTTTAACCCTACGAATCATGGTTCAGACAATCAACGTTTTAAGCAAATTTTGCCCAAAACGCAACGTACAATTTCCAATTTGTCAATTCATGGTTGAGCTTACTATTAGCATAGCTGTAAAAATCAAGGTAATCCTCTAACCTTACGAAATCGAAGATTCGACGAAGTCAATCAAGGTTCAGATAGATGAAATACGAAGAATTGACGCAAAAAATCATCGGCGCAGCAATGCAGGTTCATCGGGCTTTGGGCAATGGATTTCAGGAGGTAATTTACCAGCGGGCATTAGACATTGAAATGCGCTACTTGAATTTGGAATTTGTGAGAGAACAAGAAATGCCGATTTTCTACCGAGATGAAGAAATTGGTACGCGACGGGTGGATTTTTTTATCGAGGATCTTGTCTTGGTTGAACTGAAAGCCATTATTACGCTTGAAGACGTACATCTCGCCCAAGCCATGAACTATTTGGAGGCTTACAAAATGGAGGTGGGTTTGCTAATCAATTTCGGCGGCAGGAGCTTGCAGTTCAAACGTGTGCATAACAACAAACTGTCTGTCTGAACCATGATTCGTGAGATTGAAAGATTATCGTGATTGTCCGCTTTTCAATCAAGGCAATCCTTCAAGTCTACGAATCATGGTTCAGACAAAATAATCAAGTTAATCCTATAATCCTACGAATCATGGTTCAGACAAACAAACTACTCCTTACTGCCGCCATTTTCTTAGGCTTGGCAATCAACACCATCCAAGCCCAAGTGCAGATGACCAAAGAACAAATCCAGTTCTACACCGCCGACTGGAAAGGCGAACGGTTCCCCGACGGCCGCCCGAAAGTACCCGATGCGTTGCTGCAACGATTGAAAAACGTTTCGATTGAGGAAGCGTGGGGCGTGATGCGCGGCGAAGGCTACCACAACCAGTTTGAGGCCGGTTGGAAAATGATTCACCGCGACAAAGTGTTCGTAGGCCGGGCGTTGACGGCGCAATACATGCCGCTGCGCCCCGATGTGGACAATCCCGTGAAGGCCAAAGGCAAAGCCGAAGGACGCATCGGGGCACCCAACTCGTGGCCGATTGACATGCTCCAGAACGGCGATGTCTATGTGGCCGACGGCTACGGCAAAGTGATTGACGGCACGCTGATTGGCGACAATCTTGGCAACTCCATTTACGCCAAATCCAAAACCGGCGTGGTGTTCGACGCGGGCGTGCGGGATTTGGAAGGCTTGGAGGAAATCGAAGGTTTCAATGCCGCTGTGCGCGATTTTGACCCGTCGTTCATCAACCAGATGATGCTCACCAGCATCAACGCGCCGATTCGCATCGGCCGGGCCACGGTATTGCCCGGCGATTTGGTGCTGGTGAAAAAAGAAGGCGTGATTTTCATTCCGGCACACTTGGCCGAAAAGGTGATTCTGCAAGCCGAGTTCATCAGCCTCACCGACCAGTTCGGCCACCAACGCCTGCGCGAAGGCAAGTACACGCCCGGCGAAATTGACACCAAATGGACAGCCACCATCAAAGCCGACTTCGTGAAATGGCTCGACCAGAACCCCGACAAAATCCCGATGCCGCGCAAAGATTTGGATGCGTTTATGAAGGGGAAGGATTGGTAGCCCCACCCCCGGCCCCTCTCCCAAGGAGAGGGGAGAAAAAAAGCCCCCTCCTTCGGAGGGGGTTGGGGGAGGCCAAACTTTCTGCGTGCCTTTGTTGTTTTTCTATTGAATCGCCGGGGTTCGGCGATAAACGACTTATTACAATGGGCAAATATCAGGCGACCGTCCGTTTTGAATTGAGTGAAGCGATGATGCGCAACGTGCCTGCTCACCGCAATTATATAAACCGGCTTATCAACGCCGGGGTGATTGACCAATATGCCGTGAGCGTGGAGGCGGGCAAAGGCTGGATTACCATCAACGCCGACTCGCGGGAAGCCGTGGAAGAATACTTGGAAAAGTCGCCCTTGCACCGGTTTTGGGACGTGGAGATTGACGAGTTGTTTGTCTTCGATAGCCACGCCTACCGGTTCCCGAAATTAGTTATGAATTGAAAAAAACTTTCCCAGCCCTCCCGACGCGTCGGGAGGGCTTTTTTTGTCCGAACTGTGATTTTAAAGTGATTTTTGGGATAGGCATGATTCCTCGCTTTTTAATCCTGCAAATCCTGAAATCCTGTCCAAAAACCAAGGTTTAGGCAAAGCCGTTTTAGGTGAAAAACACCCAAAACGCCCCTGACCTCTTACTTCTGACCTCTGACCTTCAATCGTACTTCATACTTGGCGTTTGTCCGTCAGCACCAGCACGACGACGTGCAGCAACTGCTTTTGCAGCAAAACCGCTACCCGGACGTGCCCATGCGCGAGGCCGTTCTGCAAATCCAGGCCCGGCGCAAGGCGCAACACAAATTGCCCGGTTGGTTTGCCAACGACAACATTTTTTACCCGTCGCTGCTGGCTTTGGAACAGTGTTCGTCGGAGGCGACGGCGCGGTTCAAGGCGGGTTTGGCGGCGGGCCGCACGCTGGTTGACCTCACCGGCGGCATGGGCGTGGACACGGCCGCCTTCGGCAGCCGGTTTGAACAAGTGACGCACGTGGAGCAGAATGCCGAACTGTCCGAAATCACGGCGTATAATTTGGAGCAGTTGGGAATCACGAACGTGCGGTTCGAAAACGCCCGTTGCGAAGACTGGCTGGCCGCCAACCCTGAGCCGACCGACTGGCTGTATCTCGACCCGGCCCGCCGCGACGACGCGGGCGGCAAGGTGGTGCGCCTGCAAGACTGCGAGCCGCCGGTGCTGGATTTTCGCGAAAAAATGCTCAAAACGGCCGCCCACGTGCTGCTCAAAACCTCGCCCATGCTGGACATTGACGCAGCCCTGCGCGACTTGGAACAAGTGGCGGCCGTCTATGTGGTGGCCGTTGAAAACGAGGTAAAGGAACTGCTCTTTCACCTGACCCGAACCGCCGCCGAGCCGGAGATTTTTGCCGTAAATCTTGCCAAAACGGGCGAAGTCGCCGAGACATTTCGCTTCACGCGGCGAGGCGAGGCATCGTCGGAAGTGGCGTTCGGCCTGCCGGAAACGTTTGTGTACGAGCCGAACGCGGCCGTACTGAAAGCCGGGGCGTTCCGCAGCGTGGCGGCGGCCTTCGGGCTGCGCAAACTGCACGTCAACAGCCACTTGTACACCTCAACCGACTTGCGCCGCGACTTTCCGGGCCGGGCTTTCCGGCTGGTGGCCGTCAGCAAATTGGATGGTGGCCGTCAGCAAATTGGATAAAAAAGCCTTGGCGGCTCACTTGCCCGGCGGCCAAGCCAACATCGCCGTGCGCAATTTCCCGATGACCGTGGCCGAAATCCGCAAGAAAACCGTCCTCCGCGATGGCGGCGACAGTTACCTGTTCGCCACGACCGACGTGGAGAATCGGAAGATAGTGCTGGTGTGCGAGAAAGCTTGAATCAGATTGAAGAAAAAACGCCCAAAACGCCTTGCCCTCTGTAGGCAAGGCGTTTTGGGCGTTTTTTGGTGAATATATGCGTAACTAACGGTTTACGGCTTGGCGATGTTGTGGATTTTTAAGGATAGGTTCAATAAAGTGTGTCATTTTTCTTTTGGCGGCTGATTTCACGTTTGCAGGTGTCGCTTGATTCGCTGCCCAAACAAGATGGACAATTGCTGCAAAGTCAGAGCCCAGTTGGCCAAAGGCATCGTCCATTTCTCGCCAATCCGTTGCGAGACCAAGTAGAGCAGTTTGACCAACGCTGTTTTGTTGGGAAAAACGCCTTTGGTCTTGGTCACCTGCCGCAACTGCCGGTGGAAGCCTTCGACCGTGTTGGTCGTGTAGATCACCTTTCGGATGGCGGGCGGGTAATCGTAAAAGCGCATCAGGCGCGTCCAGTTGCGCTGCCAGCTTTCGACCACCAAGGGATATTTTTCTCCCCATTGGTTTTTGAATGCCTCCAGTTTGGTCTCGGCCGCCGACAGGCCGGGGGCTTTGTAAACCGCCTGCAAATCCTGGCTGACCTGTTTCTGGTCGCCGCTGGTCACGTAACGGAGCGAGTTGCGCATCTGGTGAACCAAACAGAGTTGCACGTCCGTGTGGGGGAAAACCGATTCAATCGCGTCGGCAAAGCCGGTCAGGTTGTCAATGCAGGCAATCGGGATGTCTTCCACCCCCCGGCTCTGCAAGTCTCCAAGTACGCCCAGCCACAGGCGGGAAGACTCTGCTTCGGCCACGTAAATGCCCAGCAACTCCTTGTGTCCTGCAAGTTGACCCCCAGAACGGTGTAGGCCGCCTTGGCAACCACCTTGTGGTTTTCCCTGACCTTGAAATGGATTGCATCCAGCCACACAAAGCACCAGACCGGTTCCAAGGGT
>JALOMD010000371.1 GCA_025455595.1 Cytophagales bacterium
GGACAAACACGCTGGCGGCGAAAATGACACAAGCAATTGCGACGAATGCTTTTGGTCAGTCCCTGTGCTTGCGGCACGGTTTATTTTGCGGCCACCCAACACAAATCCATGTCCATGAAAAAGAAAATACTCGTCACCGGAGCCACGGGCAACGTAGGCCGCGAAGTGGTGCGTTTTTTGGCCGAACGCCACGCCGACAGCACGGAAGTCTATGCCGCCGTGACCGACGTGGAGAAGTCGCGCGGGGCCTTGCCTTGGCCGGAGGTGAAGTTGGTGCGCTTCGATTTTGAGGACATCGCCACCATCCGGGCGGCGTTCGCGCAGGTGGAAAGCGTGTTTTTGCTGCGCCCTCCGCAGATTTCGGACGTGGACAAGTATTTCCGCCCGGTGGTGGACGCACTGCGCGAAACGAACATCAAACACGTGGCGTTTCTGTCGCTGCAAGGGGCCGAGAACAACACCGTTACGCCGCACTACAAAATTGAGAAACTGCTGGTGGCCAGCGGCTTGGCCTACACGTTCCTGCGGCCCAGTTTCTTCATGCAAAACCTCACCACCACGCACCGCCGCGAAATAGCCGAACGCAACGAAATCTACATTCCGGCGGGCAAGGGCAAGACCAATTTTGTGGATGCCCGCGACCTTGGCGAAGTGGCCGCCTTAGTGCTGGCCGAAGGCGAAAAGCACCACCGCAAAGCCTACGAACTCACCGGCGACCAGGCCTACGACTATTTTGAGATTGCGGACATCATCAGCCGGGTTACGGGCAAGCAGGTGGTGTACAAGCACCCGTCGGCGGTGGCGTTTTTGTGGCGCAAGTGGCGCAAGGAAAAAACGCCGCTGGGATTTGCGTTGGTCATGGTGGCCCTGTACACGGTGTCTCGCCTCGGCAAAGCCGCCGGTTACTCACCGGAACTGAAGCAGTTGCTGGGCCGCAATCCTACCTCTTTCGAGCAGTTCGCCAACGATTTTAAGGATTTGTGGATGGCGTGAAAAAGCCTCACCCCCGGCCCCTCTCCCACGGGAGAGGGGAGTGTCTGGCGATAAACCGAGCCTCTCATCCGAACGTGTTCGGGACTAAAGGCTCGTTTGGTTGAATTTTTCTCGCCTCTCCTTGGGAGAGGGGCTGGGGGTGAGGCTGTTAAACGAACCCCTACAACGACTTCACCGTGATGCGGATGTTGGTGTTGCGGCCCTTGTCGTCGCTGCACGAGATTTTGACTTCCCCGGGTTCCGGACGGAAAAAGAGGCGTTCGTTGGTCTTGGCCGCCTTGTAAAACCGGTCGTTGATGTACCAGTACACTTGCTGCACATCGTTGTCGGCGTGGCAGGCGAGCAGCATTTCGGGCGGTTCGTCGGCTTCGACCAAATACTCGCGGCCGTCGGCAGGGGCCACGATTTGCGGCGCATTGTTGTTGAAAACCCGCGTGCAGGCCGGGTTGTGCGCCGGAATGCGTTGGTAGGCCACGCCCCACGTGTCGTAAAACGCCGCCAGCGCGGGCGGCAGGTTTTGGTAGAACCGTTTCTTGTAACCCGCCTCCGGCTGGCAAGCGGTGCAGTACGAAAACGCCTCGTCGGGTGAGACGGCCACTTGGCGCAGGTGGCTGCATTTTTCCGTGCTGGAAACCAGCGGAATAAAATAATCCGTCACTTGGTGTTGGCAGTCCGGGCTGGGCAGCAAGCCGGTTTCGGCGCAAACGAGCCTTAGCTGCATTCCCGCCGGAGCCAGCAACCGGCTGGCGGCCGCCCGGTAGTCAACCATGTTGAACACCTGGAACAGCAGCGGTGTGGCAATGTCGGCCCCGGTCAGCTCCGGCACACCCTCGGCGTTGGCGTTTCCCACCCACACGCCCACCGTGTAGCGTTGGTTGTAGCCGATGCTCCAAGCGTCTTTCCGTCCGTACGAAGTGCCTGTTTTCCAAGCGATTGGCGGCGCATGCTGGCTGTTCTGGTAGCCCGTCGGCAAGTCAGGGCGCACGGCTTGCATCAGGATTTCGTTGATCATGTACGCGGCTTGGGGGGATAAGATAGAAGCCCCACCCCCGGCCCCTCCCCCAAGGGGAGGGGAGGAAACAACTCCTCCCCCTTGGGGGGCGACCGAAACGGGAGTTTTGGGGCGAGCCTGTGGGGCTGGGAGGGGGCTGAGTGGGGCATACCGCCCTTCGTTGGCGAAGGCGGCGTATAGGCCCACGAGTTCCTCCAATGTCACGCCGCAGCCGCCCAGCACCGCCGACAGGCCGAGTTTGTTGGCATCACGCGAGACTTGGGCGAAACGGGCGGCCTTGAGGCGTTGCACGAAGACGGGTACGGTGATGTCTTCCAGCACCTTTACCGCCGGGATGTTCAGCGAGTTGGTCAACGCTTTTTCCACCGTGACGGCCCCGTTGAACTTGTCGTCGAAGTTTTCGGGCACATAGCCGCCGCTGAACTGCGTGGGCACGTCGAGCAGCACGGTTTTGGGCGTGATTTTGCCCGCGTCAATGCCCAGCGCATACACCAGCGGTTTCAGCGTGCTGCCCGGCGACCGCACCGCACGGGCGTTGTCCACTTGCCCGGCGTGGTCGTTGTCGTTGAAATCAGGCGAGCCGACGTAGGCGAGAATTTCGTGCGTCTGGTTGTCGGCCACGATGACGGCCAGATTGTGGATGTTGTACTTGCGCAGGCGTTGGTGGTAGTTGTAGGCCAGTTGCTGCACCTTGTCTTGCACCACGCGGTTCAGGCTGGTGCGCACCGTCGGTTGGTCGGGCAGTTGCTGGTGCAGGCGGTGGGCCAAGTGTGGAGCCACTGTGGGCAGCGGCGTGCGGCGGATTTGCAGCGGCTCGTTGAGGGCATCTTGCACCACGTCCGGGCCGAAAACGCCGCTTTCGCCGAAACGCCGCAGCCACTTGTCGCGGGCCTGCCGCAGCAACGTTTGGTCACGACCCAACGCCAACGAGCCGGGCCGGTTGGGCACAATGGCCAGCGTAGTGATTTGCGCCGCACTGAGGCGGTTGGGCAACTGCCCGAAATAGAGCAATGCCGCCGCTTTCACGCCTTCCACGTTGCCGCCGTAAGGCACCAAATTGAGGTACAACTGCAGGATTTCGTCTTTGGAATAGTGCCACTCCAACTGCATCGCCCGGAACATTTCGAGCAGTTTGTTGCCGTAGGTGCGGCGTTTGGGTTGCAACAGCCGGGCCACTTGCATGGTGATGGTGGACGCGCCGGAGGTTTTGCGGCCCGTGAAAATGTTGTTGGTCGCCGCCCGCACCACCGCCGCCGGATTCACGCCCGGATGATGGTAGAAATACCTGTCTTCCTTATTCAAGATGGCGTTGCGCAGTTCGGGCGTGATTTCGCCGAGTTCGGTTTTCATGCGCCACTTGTCGTCACGGCTCAGGAAGGCGTGCATCACCGAGCCGTCGCGGGCGGTAATCAATTGGGCGTAAGGCACTTGGATGCGGAACGGGAAAATCCAGTCGAGCAACAGAAAAACGGCGAAAATTGCCGAAAACGCCAATATCATCCGTACAAAGCGACGGAAAACTCGGCGTTTTGGCAGGTTTTTGGCGAATTTTCTGAGAGGCACCGGTTTCATGATTAATGCGGAACGGGGAATGCGGAAAAGAGTAGACAGTGACAGCAGCAGTTGGCAGGCAAGAGGCATTTTGAGCAAAATGTCTTGAATCGCGGATGAAACGGATTACGCGGATGGCACGGATGAAAGGACGTAGAGACAGACGCGCCTGATTGCCCCAAAACCTATCCGCGTAATCTGTGCCATCCGTTTCATCCGCGATTCAAGACATTTTGCCGAACGGCGGGGAACTTCTATCTGACTTCTGACCTCTTAACTCTGACCTAACGCAAGTTCCGCCTCCGAAAATTACGCTTTTTCAACCCTTCCGCGCCGCGCCCCGGATTTCTTTTTAGTTTTGTCGCGTGTGGTTCGCCTTTTCGTCGCGAGCAAGCAGCCGGACAAACATTTCGATGTGCATTAAAATCCGGGCTTGCAAATCCAGAACGGCGTTTGGATTAGCGGGCATGTCGCGGCGTTTTGGGCAAATATCGCCCAAACGCATTCTGAATTCATAATTCTAAATTCTGAATTAAAATCGTACTTCCGTTTTGGTTCCGTTGTCTCATTTCCTGCTGGTCAGTGCCGTTCTGTTCTGCGTCGGCGTGGCGGTGATCATCACCCGGCGCAACGCCATTGTGGTGCTGATGGGCATCGAACTCATTCTCAACGCGGCCAACCTGAATCTGGTGGCGTTCAATCGGCATTATCCTGAGAATGTACAGGGACAAGTGTTCGCGTTGTTCGTTATCGTGGTGGCCGCCGCCGAAGCCGCCGTGGCGTTGGCTATTGTGTTAAAGGTGTTTCAGCAGTTCAAGACGATTGACTTGGACGAGGTACGGCCTGTTGAGAAGAATGAAGAATGAAAAATGTTTCGCGGCATTTTGGGCAATTTTTGGCTAAAACGGCAAAGGCCTCACCCCCGGCCCCTC
>JALOMD010000372.1 GCA_025455595.1 Cytophagales bacterium
GGCACCGCCTGCGGTACAAACCAATTGCCAATCGCCGACAAGTGGTTCTTGACAGAAACCAGCGGACTGACAACAAACAGGTCGCCGACAAAAGACGGCTCGGTTTCCACGCATGTGTTGCGCAACATCCAAAGGGTCACACTCGTCAACGAAACCGATACGTACATCAGTGTCAGTTTTGCATTCTGTCTGGCTTGCCACAACAACAGACCGAATCCGGCCACGAAAAACATTCCGGTGAGCCGCTGCAAGCACAACAAGTTGCTGAACAGCAGCATCCAAAACAGGTGTCTTTTCCGCTCTGTTTCTGTGAATTTTCTGAAAAATACAAACACCAACACCGTGAGCAACACAAACAGCCCTTCTGACCATGCGAAAACCTGCACCAGAAACAGCGGCGTGCCAAACACAAGCGTCAACAAAAAAAACGTTTGCGCAAAAGGTGTTTTGAGCATTTTTTGCCCAAAACGCTGGGCAAAAGAAAGCGTAACCAACCAAACCGCCAAGTGGGCGTATTTGACAGTTTCCGCCGCTCCCCAAACGGCCAGCCAAGCCGGGTACAAGGGCGGCCAGTGCGCGTATGCCGTGCCATCAGCCGTGCGCAAGGTTCCGTTTTGCAACAGACTCCGTGCAGCAGCCAAATACTGTCGGGAATCATAAGTGATACCCAAGCCGCAAGAGGTGGCGTACAGAAACAAAACCGCCCCAACAACGAGCAGCAAGTAGTGAGTGGTCAGTCGCAAGTGGCGAGTCGTGGGTAGTAAGCGTGTCCCAAAAGTAGTGCATATTTGCAGTGCATCCCGTCTTTCTCACGCAGCATTTGACAATGAAGCGAGAATTCACCGAAAATTGCCCAAAACGCCCGCCTGTTGTCTTGGCGTTCGGCAGATTCCGGTCAGACGCACAGCGTGCAGACCTGCGTGGCAAAAGCGTTTTAGGCAAAAAACGCCCAAAACGCTTCAGTAGAACAAACTTTTAAACAACCTCTTAAGCCAACCTTACCACCCAAGACTCGCAACTTACGACTTACGACTTACAACTTACAACTTACCACCCACGACTTCCATGCACATCGTCGGCTTCACCATTGCGCGGAACGCCCGCAAATACGATTACCCCGTCACCGAGTCCATTCGTTCGATCTTGCCCATCTGCGACGAATTCATTGTCAGCATAGGCAATTCGGATGACGGCACCGAGGACATGATCCGCGCCATCGGCTCCGACAAAATCAAAATCGTACATTCGGTGTGGGACGACACCCTGCGCACCGGCGGCCGCGTGCTGGCCGTCGAGACCGACAAAGCCTTTGACGCGGTGCCCGCCCACGCCGACTGGGCGTTCTACCTACAAGCCGACGAGGTGGTGCATGAGCAGTACCACGCTGCCATCCGACAAGCCGCAGCCGCCTACCAAAACGACCCACGTGTGGAGGGCCTGCTGTTCGGCTACCAGCACTTCTACGGGCATTACCGGTATGTGGGTGCGTCACGGAAATGGTACCGGCGCGAGATTCGCATGGTTCGCAACAACAAACGCATCCGTTCCTACCGCGATGCGCAAGGATTCCGCATAGACGGCCGCAAGCTCAATGTCAAACTGATTGATGCCGAGATTTACCATTACGGCTGGGTGAAAAACCCGGTGAACATGAACTACAAGCAAGCCAATTTCGGACTGTTGTGGGGGGGTGATGCCGCCCCGGAAAAAATAGAGACCGTGGGAGCGTTTGACTACGAGGAAATCATTGACAAGCTGCAACTTTTCAAAGGCACGCATCCCGCCGTAATGCAAGACCGCATCAGTCGCGCCGACTGGGATTTCGACTGGGACATCTGCCGGAACCGCATGAAATGGAAATATCGCGTGTTGCATCTGATCGAAGACCTCACCGGAAAGCGGCTGTTCGAGTACCGCAACTACCGGATTATCTGAACACGGCATGTTGCGATTGGGAACCAAATGAGGCACAACCCAACCAAGGTAGGAACTATTTTCCACAGAATGCAAGTACACAAAATACAAAAACGCCACATGCAACGCGAAAACGAGTCCTTGTCCTTTGGGCAAGGATTTTTTGTATCTGTGGGAAACGATTCAATCAACCTAAAACACCCTTACAACCATGTTACGTTGGACATTGATTTTCTTGGTAATCGCCTTAGTGGCGGCTCTGTTCGGTTTCGGCGGCATTGCGGCTGGTGCGGCAAGCATTGCCAAAGTCATTTTCTACATTTTCCTCGTTGCCTTGGTTATTTCACTGGTGATGGGAATGTTGCGCAAGGCTTGAAAAAACAGTCTTCTGTCTGTACGTTGCCAGACGCACCGCAACGGTTTGTCCCGTAAGGCAAGCCGTTTTAAGAAAAAAATGGCCAGAACGGCCATACGATTCCCCCTTTACAGTCCCATCTTCTGATCCCCAGCGCAGTGACGTAAGTTTGCTGCGCTTTTGTTTTTGGCGTTAATTGCCCAAAACGCCCCTCTGTGACAACTCTGTATCAGGCGCACAAATACAGGAAAATCGTCTTGGGAAAAACCTCGGTTTTGTCGCAACATTCCCGCTTGTTGACGAACGACGTAGTGACAGAAAACACTTGGCAGCCAGAAAACGAAAAAGTCTGCTTTCAATAGTAGAAAACAGACTTTTCGTTCAATAGAAGTTGTCCAACAATTCAGTCGCGGATATCGTCCTTGACTTCGTCGAATGCACTGCGCACGTCGGCTTTCAGTTTTTGCCAGCCTTCTTTCGTTTCGCTGCCCAACCGTGACATGAATCCGCTGAGTCGTTGGCGCGAGTTCTCAAGTTTGTTCACTTGCTTGTCAAGGTTGTCCTTTGTGTCGCCCGATGCGTCTTTGGCTTCGGCGCGGAGCTTTTCCAAGCGACGGTCAATCTTGTCGATGCCTTCTTGAATTTCGTCTTTCAATTCAGCGCGTTCATTGTCTATTTTTTCGCCCGCCTGTTCGGCAGCGTCGTCTGTACGGTTGCCGCTGCCAGTCACGTTCCGGTTGCCGGAGCAGGCCGCCAACAAACTGCCCGCCAACAACAGTGTCAATACAGAGTTTCTGAGGTTTTTCATACTGGTTTGTTTGTAATGGATAGGAAAATTCAAGTGTGAGTGAGTGACGGCGAGTTTTTAACAAGGGATTTTCTGTTGTCAAGCACCTGCTCGTATTTAGTTTAGCCTATTTTGAAGGAAAAGTTCAGACTCAGTGCGTTAGAGATTGTTTGAAATCCGATTTCGCATCGGTGTCCCGATAGGTCGGGATGCCCGCCTGTTGTCTTTCGCGAGCCTGTGCTTTCGGTCTTCCCGCAGGGCGGGATGACCTGCGTATTCAAGGCGTTTTGGGCAAAAATTGCCCAAAACGCCTTCAGCAAACAAAACTTTATACGACCTCTTAGACCAATGGCTTACTACTAACGACTTACGACTAACCACTTACGACCCACTCAAAACTGGAGCTGGTGCGGGAAAACGCTTTCCACAAAGCGGTACACGTTGCGGTCTTTGCGCAGGCTGTCAATTTGCTTGAGCACGAGTTTGCGGAAATTGCCCCGGATGCCCGTGTTGGCCGCTACTTTCAGGTAAGCATCAATCATGATTTCTTCCAGAGCCTTCCATGCCTGTAGCAATCCGGCGGTGTCTTGTTTGCTCAGGCAGCAGCCGACGCGTTCCCAAACATTTTCAATGCGACGCACCACGTTGTCCGCAATGTCGGCGTTGTGGTTTCTGCTGAAAAGGCAAAGTTCGGTTCGGAAACGCCGCGAGTCATTGGCCATGTGCTGGAAGAAAGTTTTGAGCAGCGAGTCGTCGGTTGAAGCGGCAATTTTGGCGTACAGCGTTGACCGCACCTTGTGCAGGTCTATTACATCGTCGAGAAGGTTGGAGGCGGCAGGTTGAACCGAGACAGTCGCAGAGGGAAGGGTTTGGGTCTTCATAAGGTTGGGCACGTTTGGAGTGAAAAATGCTTTTGTTGCGGGAAGCCGTAGCGAAAATCATACCCAACGCTGCAATCGGCGAAAAAAGGCGCGTCCGGGCTTGGCCGCCCAGGCCATTGTGGTGCAAATTTCCCACCGATGCGTACAAAACCGGGAACGAATTCGGAGCAATCCGGCGAGTTTTGTAAACCGGCAGATACAAAACGTAACCCACAGGCACAGACTTTTTGAACAGATAGCGGCTCACAATTCGATGGGTGGGCGTGACTTGATGGATTGGCTTGCCGTTTTAGGCAAAAATCGCCCAAAACGGCATTTGCTCATTTGCTCATCTACTCATTCGTACTTCACACCTCGTAAATCGTACTTCAAAATGTCTCGCAACTCGTCTGTTTTGTCATTGGCCCTCGGTGTAGGTTTGGTTTGGGCCACCCGGAAAATACTCAGCCAAAGCCGCCGCTACGACCTCAGCGGCAAAGTGGTGCTCATCACCGGCGGTTCGCGCGGCTTGGGATTGCTCATGGCCCGTCAACTGGCCGCC
>JALOMD010000373.1 GCA_025455595.1 Cytophagales bacterium
AACGATAAACGAAACAAATGAACGAATTCCAAGCCTACCTGATTCTGGGCTTCGACCACATCACTGATGTGAACGGCTACGACCACATCCTGTTCATTGTGGCACTGTGCGCCGTCTATCAAATGACAGACTGGAAGCGCATTTTGGTGTTGGTCACGGCCTTCACGGTGGGGCACTCAATTACGTTGGCCTTGGCGACGATGCAATTGTTCACCTACCGTTCCGATGTGATAGAGTTCCTGATTCCGGTCACGATTTTCATTACGGCTTTCGGCAATTTGGCCCACAAGTTTCCAAAATCGGAAATAGAACCCGACACCCGGCCGCCACGCCTGCGTTACGTGATGGCCTTGCTTTTCGGGCTGATTCACGGGCTGGGTTTCTCCAACTTCCTGCGCAGCATGTTGGGCCGCGAACAGAGCATTGTGCAGCCGTTGCTGGCCTTCAACATCGGTCTGGAACTGGGGCAGCTGATCATTGTGGGCTTGCTGGTGGGGGCTGCTTTTGCAGCCAACCGACTGCTGGGCGTGCCACGCCGCGACTGGAACTTGATTTTGTCAGGTGCAACGGCCGGCATCGCCCTGACGCTGATTCAGAAAACGTGTATTTTTTAGATTCTTGGCCTTTTGATTTCGGAACGAAAGTCAACTGAATTTGCGTATCCAAGCGTTTTGGGCAAAAAATGCTCAAAACGCCTCAATGCGTTTTCTGTCTCTGTTGACATCGGCTTCTGCAAGCTTCGCTTGCGACCAGCGGACGCTGGTCTGTCACAAGGCACAAGCGGATGCTTGCGCCAGTTTCACTTTGGTTAAGCCTCAAGTTGGTTAAGCCTCAAGGTGTTTGGGACAAAAATTGCTCAAAACGCCTGTAGAAATCAAAATCATCAGACAGTTTGGCTTCTGGACAAAAAGCCTTGCCATGGTCGGAAAAATGAATTCTCATCACTATATTCACAATCAAATTCGTCACCGATGGCAAACGCAGTCGCACAGAAGAAACACTACACGACCGAAGCGTATTTCGCCTACGAAGAACATAGCGAATTCCGCCACGAATTCCATCATGGCGAATTGTTCCGCATGGACGCAACCACGATTCGGCACAACGAAATCATTGACAATGTAAAAGACGTATTGCGCACCGTGTTCAGGCCGAAAGGCTGCCGGGTGGTGTCTGAAAGCATCCGACTGGAAGCGGTTCGCAACGAATACTACCCCTACCCGGACATCATGGTCACCTGCCACGGCTTCGACCGGGAATCGGACAGTACGGTGCGCAATCCGAGCCTGATTGTGGAGGTGTTGTCCAAACCAATGGCGGCCAACGACCGTGGCTTGAAGTGGAAACACTACCAAACCATCCCTGCTTTGCAGCATTATTTGCTGGTTTCCCAGTACGAATGCTCCGCCGAACTGTACAGCAGAACCGAAAAACCGGAAGTATGGCTTTACCAGTCTTACAACCACATGACCGATGTCATTGAATTCCAGCGTCTCGACTTTTCGCTGCCAGTCGCCAAAATCTACGAAAACATCACCTTTCCCACGCCTGAAGAACTGGCGGCGGAGAATCCGGCACCTGAGCCGCAGAAATGACAGCCGAAGCTTTGGGCAACTGCCGTGCAACGCGTATCTTTGGAGACAAGAGATTGTTTTGAAACGAGTTCGCTGTTGGCGTTTTAGGCAAATTTTGCTCAAAACCCCCGCCGGATTTCGCCATTCGCTTTCCGCATTTATACAAATCCCCGCCAAACCATGAAGAAAATCATTTGGATGATGGTGTTGCTCGCCGGCACAGCGGCTTGGGCGCAACGCTTTGAAGAAAACCGCTCCAAGTTCGAGCAATTGGGTACGTTGCTGCCCACGCCGAACACTTACCGCACGGCCTCCGGCGCCCCCGGCCGCGACTACTGGCAGCAACGCGCCGACTACGACATGCAAATCGAGTTGGACGACGACAAGCAGCGCATCACCGGCACCGAAACCGTCACCTACCACAACAACTCGCCCGACGAACTCGGCTACCTGTGGCTACAGTTGGAGCAGAACATCTTCGACAAAAACTCGGCGGCAAACCTGACGCGGCCGGGCAGCATCGAAGAGAAACAGACCTTGGGCCAAATGGAGTTTCTGGCCGTTGAACAGTTCGACGGCGGGTACAAAATCAAATCCGTGAAAGACAAGGCGGGCAACCCGCTGAAATACACCGTGAACGGCACGATGATGCGCGTGGAACTGCCCCGTGTGTTGCGGCCCAAGGAGTCGTTCAGTTTTTCGGTGGCATGGAGCTACAACATCCACGACCATAACAAGTTCGGCCGCACACCCGGCAACGGCCGCATGGGCTACGAGTATTTCCCGAAAGACGGCAACCACTTGTACGAAATCGCGCAGTTCTTCCCGCGCATGGCCGTTTATGACGACGTGTACGGCTGGCAACACAAGCAGTTTTTGGGCAACGGCGAGTTCACATTGCCGTTCGGCAACTACCGCGTGAGCATCACCGTTCCCGCCGACCACATCCTTGGTGCCACCGGCACGCTGCAAAACCCCGACGAGGTGCTGACGACCACGCAAAAAGCCCGCTTGGCAAAAGCCAAAACCGCCAAGTCGCCGGTGGTGATTGTCACGCAGGACGAAGCCGTTCAGGCCGAGAAAAACAAAGCCAAAACCAAGAAAACGTGGCGTTTCGCCGCCCAAAACGTGCGTGACTTCGCTTTCGCCACTTCGCGCAAGTTCATTTGGGACGCGATGCAGATTGTGCAGGACGGCCGCCCGGTGATGTGCATGAGCTACTATCCGAAAGAGGGCAATCCGCTGTGGGGCAAGTACTCCACCCAAGCCGTGGCGCACACCATCCGCACCTACAGCAAACGCACCATCCCCTACCCCTACCCCGTCGCCATTTCGGTGCACGGCCCGGTGGGCGGCATGGAATACCCGATGATTTGCTTCAACGGCGGCCGCCCGGAAGCCGACGGCACGTATTCGGAACAGACCAAGTACGGGCTGATTTCGGTGATTATCCACGAGGTGGGCCACAACTTCTTCCCGATGATCATCAACTCCGACGAACGGCAGTGGACGTGGATGGACGAAGGCCTGAACAGCTTTGTACAGTACTTGTCCGAACAAGAGTGGCAGCGCGACTACCCCAGCCGACGCGGCGAGCCGTACAAAATCGTGTCGTACATGAGCATGGAGCAGTCGAAGCAGGAGCCGATCATGACTAACTCGGAGCAGGTGAGCCAGCTTGGCAACAACGCCTACGGCAAGCCCGCCACGGCCCTGAACATCCTGCGCGAAACCATCCTCGGCCGCGACTTGTTCGACTACGCGTTCAAGGAATACGCGCGGCGGTGGGCGTTCAAAAGCCCGCAACCCGCCGACTTTTTCCGCACGATGGAAGATGCCAGCGGCGTGGATTTGGACTGGTTCTGGCGCGGCTGGTTCTACGGCACCGACCCGGTTGACATCGCCATCGCCGAGGTGAAGCAGTACAACGTTGACACGCAGAACCCCGAAAAGGAAAACCCCATCAGCAAGGCCCAAGACACCCGCCAGACCATCAGCCAGATGCGCAACGAGAAGGACATTCCGAAAACGTTGGTGGACGAAAACCCCGAACTGAAGGACTTCTACAACAGCTACGACAAGTACGCCGTTACGCCGCAGGCCAAGGCCCGCTACGAGCAATACCAAGCCTCACTCAGCGACGAGGAAAAGAAGCTCGTCGCGTCGGGACAGAATTTCTATACGCTGCGCCTGAAAAACAACGGCGGCTTGGTGATGCCCGTCATCCTGAAACTCGACTTCGAGGACGGCACCGACCAAGTGATTCGCATTCCGGCGGAAATCTGGCGCATGAACAACAACGAAGTGAGCAAGGTGATCAACACACCGAAAAAAGTGGTACAGTTCACCCTCGACCCGTTCCTGGAAACGGCCGACATCAACACCGAGAACAACTATTTCCCGGAAAAACCGGCCCCCAACCGCTTCCAGTTGTTCAAGCAGCAGCAACGCC
This sequence comes from Cytophagales bacterium, assembly GCA_025455595.1. Classification (GTDB taxonomy): domain Bacteria; phylum Bacteroidota; class Bacteroidia; order Cytophagales; family 172606-1; genus Xanthocytophaga. The sequence continues at coordinate 4,027 of JALOMD010000373.1, forward strand.
GTCCGCCCAACCCGATGCAAGAGGCGCAGCAAATCCAAGGCGGCCAACCGAGCAACCGGTGAGTTTGGTAGGGTCAGAGGTCAGAACGCAGAAGTCAAAGCCGTCTCTGTGGTGGCGGGTATAAAACCCGCTGCCACAGAGATAAGCGTTTTAAGCAAAAAATGCCTAAAACGCCCGTGGAATTACCCGTCATTGCGAGCCGGAGTGAAACAAAGGCGTGGCAATCTCATCGGCACAGGCTCGGCGAACGGCTCTGACAAAGGCTCGTGATGCTCGGTGAGAGATTGCCTCGCTACCGCTCGCAATGACGGTTCAACTAAAGCGTTTTGGGCAATTTTTGCTTAAAACGGCGGCTGTGGTTTCGTTTGTCTATAGAAAGTGTCTTGCACACTGAAGCCGCCTTTTTTGACAAACTTTCTGAATTGTTTGCGCGTCGGTTTGAAAGGGTAGC
>JALOMD010000374.1 GCA_025455595.1 Cytophagales bacterium
TTCACGTCTCGGTGTGGTTTAATCTTTTGCGAGCAAAGCTCGCGACCAGCGGACGCTGGTCAAAATTTAGACACAAGCGGACGCTTGCGCCAGTTTGACCAAAGCGTTTTGGACAATTTTTGCTCAAAACGCTGTTTGGTTGCGCCGAATTTTCTGTCCACGTGAGATTTCAAACAATTGGGCAAAGTCACCTGTTGTGTTCTACAGAAAATCGCTAAAATTGGCGGGCTAAAACAAGCGTTTCAATCCCTGTGACCACCGTTTACGACAGAAACTTTTGCGTGTCATCCGGCACAAGCAAGGCAAATCGCTGGCTCAGTCTGTTTGTGTTGCTTTTTTTATGTCTGTTCGGCTCTGTACAGCTTGCACACGGACAACGCCTGACCGGAAACGTATTGGACGCACAGACTAAGAAACCGCTGGCCTTCGCCAGTGTCTATTGCAAAAGTCGTCCGGTTGTCGGCACTACTACAGACATTGACGGTTGGTTTTCTGTTCAGCCGCTGGTTGTAGGCGATACGGTTGTCTTCAGCTTTGTCGGTTACGAAACGCAACAGTATGTCTATCAAAACAGCGTTCCTGTCAGATTTTTTCTAAAAGAATTGTCCACCCGTTTGGCCGAGGTCGTGGTCAGGCCGGGCGAGAACCCGGCTTGGCGCATTGTTGAACAGACGGTGCGCAACAAAGCCAAAAACAACCCGGAAAACTTCGCCTCTTTCCGGTACCGTTCCTACAACAAATCCGTCGTGCGCACCCGCAACGATTCGCTGGCAACCGACACAACCAAAAACAACCTGTTGTTTCTGAATGAAACCTGTACGGAACGCGAATTTTCAAAACCGAGCCGAAGCCGCGAAACCGTGCTGGCAAGCCGGGTGGCCGGTTTGCAAGACCCGTTTTTCGGCCTCGTTGCGGGCGATTTTCAGCCTTTTTCCTATTACACCGACGAAATTACGGTACTGAACAAGAAATACGTCAATCCCGTCAGCAGGGGCTACCGACAGAAATACGATTTCTTTTTGGAAGACACGCTTCTGTACAACACCGACACCGTGTTTGTCATTTCGTTCAAGCCGTTTCCTGACAAAAATTTTATGGCGTTGAAAGGACGAATGGGCATCCATTCCGACGGGTACGCTTTCCGGTTTGTGGAAATCGAGCCGGCCGACGAGACGTTGCTGATACGTTTCCGTCTCAGACAGACGAGTGAAAAGACACAAGGCCGCTGGTTTCCGAGCCAGTGTTCGTCTGAAATCATTTTCAGGCAATACAAACTCGGCGGCAAACCGCTGGAATTTGTATCGAAAAGCTATTTCAGCGACACCCGCCTCGACTTGCCTCAGAAGGTGGACTTGATTGACGGCGTAACTGTCCGGCTGGCACCCACGGCGGGCAGGCAAGAGTCTGGTTTCTGGCCCCTCCACCGCAGCGACTCGCTGACAGCCAAGGAAAGCAACACGTACGAAATCCTGGATTCGTTGGGGCAGCAGTTTGCATTCATCAACAAATCGCCGCGACTGTTTGCCAACCTTGCCGCCGGAAGGATACAGACCGGCCCGATAGACCTTCTATTGAACAGGGTCTTTCGCTACAATCTGTACGAAGGCAGCCGTTTGGGCATCGGATTGGAGACGAACAGCCGTTTGTCTGAATTTTTCAACCTCGGCGGCTATTTTGCGTACGGCACCCGCGACCGGACGGCCAAATACGGCGGATGGCTGCGGCTGCACTTGGCGAAACGCAACGAAACACAGTTCGTTGCGTCGTATCAGCAGGACGTGCTGGAACCGGGAACGGTGGAATACTTCGCCCAAGGCCCGCGACGAACGGTGACCAACGTGCGCAACCTGCTGATTTCACGCATGGACTGGGTGGAAAGATTTTCGGGCGAAATCAGTCTGCGTCCGTTCACCTACGGCCAGTTATCTGTCTCATTGACTGCCACCAATCGCCGACCGAACTACGATTATTTCTACGTAAATACAGACAATTCACAGACAAACGTTTTCAAAACCACCGAAGCGGGCTTGGGTTTCCGCTACGCCTACAAAGAAACGTTCCGGCAAATCGGCGACTATAAAACGCCTTACCAGATTGCTTCGCCCGTGTTCACGTTCTATTTCGGGCAGGGTTTGGAAGGTTTTCTGAATGGAGAATATTCGTACAGACGATTCTTTTTGAAAATAGACCATTCTCTGTCGAAACGCTATTTCGGACAGACGGACTTTCAGGTTTCGGTGGGCGGCATTTTCGGCAACGCGCCTTATCCGCTATTGAACATCGGGCAAGGTTCGTTTGGGGAGCGGCTCAATTTCGTCTATGCGCCGAATACGTTCCAAACCATGCGTCTGTACGAGTTCGCCGCCGACCGATACGCCTATCTGTTTTTGAAACACAATTTCGGTTCGCTGCTGTTCAAGCCCAAAAGCAAATACGTGAGACCTGAGATTAATCTGGTACAGAGCATTGGCTGGGGAGATTTGACAAACCGGAACAGGCACGAAGGCATTGCGTTCGACACGCCGCGCAGGGGCTACTTTGAGTCGGGGCTGTTGGTGAACAACCTGTTGCGGATAGAGTACTTGGACTTGTACTACATCGGCCTCGGCGGCGGCGCGTTCTATCGCTACGGCCCGTACGCCCTCGAAAACCAGCGCGACAACGTGGTTTTCAAGTTCTATATCACTTCGTCGTTTTGAGCATTTTTTGCCTAAAACGCCAGCCCTGTAGCACATGCTTCAGCCTGTGCGCAATCCGTAGGATTGCAAAATGCGTTGACAAAAATTGCGTGGGTCTGTGGCGAAGCCACGCCACGGCGCACAGGCTGAAGCATGTGCTACAGGCGTTTTGAGCATTTTTTGCCTAAAACGCTTTGCAAAAATATAGCACACGGATTGGACGAATGGAATGGATAAAAAACGGATTGAATCCGTTCAAATCCATTACAATCTGTTCAATCCGTGTGCTATCCAACAATACTATCCACTTACGACTGACGACTCATTTCTCACAACAAGTCCGGCAGAATCAGCAGCGGCGTGCGACTGTGCAGGGCCATGCTGCGCGTCACGCTGCGGTGAAACAGACCTTCCCAAAACCCGCGTTGGCGAGCCACCAGCACCAGCAGCGACCCTTTTTCGTCTTTCATACATTGCGTCAGGGCTTTTTCCACATCAGCCTCGTCGGTGTAGTCGAAGCACACGCGGTGGTTGCGCAGCAGTCTTTCGAGTTGTTCTTCGCCGGTGTAGTTGCCCCCCATTTTCTCGGGTACTGGCGTGGCGTTCAGGATATGTATCTTTGAATCAAACGCCTGTGCCAGTTCGGTGAGCGGCTTCAGTGTGAGCGAATTGCGGAACTCGTGGTAGTCGGCCCCGAAGACAATGGTGTCCAGCCCATTGAAAACGGCGTTCGGCGGCACGGCCAGCACCGGAAGCACATGCCGCTCAATCACTGCCGACGTAATGCTGCCCAATGCCCCGCCGAACAGTCCGCTGGCCCCGTGGGTGCCCATAACAATCAAGTCGGCGCGGATGGCTTGGGCCTCGCGCAGCACCACGTCGGTGACTAATCCGAGACGGGTTTCAAATGTCACCGGTACGTTGACGGTTTCCCGCACCTCTTCTTGGTAGGCCGCCATGCTTTGGTGTGCCTGCTCGGCAATGGTTTCAGCCAAGCCGGTGTACACGGCTTGCGGGGTCAGTGGATCGGTCGGAATCAAGTTGTAGGCGTGCAATACCACCAAATGGGCCTGCGTGGCTTCCGCGATTCGGGCGGCGTAGGCAAAGGCCTGCCGTGCGTTGTCCGAAAAATCGGTGGGAACGAGAATCGTTTTCATGACCGGTTCGGTTTAGGTGGAACAAGAATCACGGCCAAATGTAGCCTCGTCCGTTTCCGCCGCCTATGACCGGCCGCAAGTTCGGACATGATTTATCTCACGGATTACCGTTGGCGTTTGGGGCAAAAACCGCCCAAAACGCTGGCAATGATTGGGTACAATATCCCTACAGAAAACTGACGCGTAATGTTCCAATTAAAATCGGGTTGTTTTCAATGGCAACGGTTTGTTACTTTACGCCAACTAACTCACAGACTGTATGTTGTCTTTTTGGAAAAAAAACACCTCAGCCAAGTGCCCGGTCACGCCGGAAGACAAAGAATGGATAGACGGCAACCTACAGTGGCTTGACAGAAACGTGGTTGCATTGGCGGAACAGCCCACCGTGTTGCCGACCAAAGAATTCTTTAGCCGGAAATTCACGAGCACAGAAGACGATGCGCACTATGTACTGGAACGAGTAGGCGAAATCTGCGGCATCAATGTGAGCATGATACAACTGGACTTTTTCCACGATCAGATAGATTTCGGCAACGGCTTGCTGACCACCCGCGAAAAACACGAAAGCGGCGTGGCTGGCAGCTATTTGGGCGACGACGAGGGCGAAGCCATCATGATTGAACGCGACCAGTTGAAGGAT
>JALOMD010000375.1 GCA_025455595.1 Cytophagales bacterium
ATTTGCGTTCATGCAATTGTTCGGTTTTTCCATCAACCTGCTCACGCTGTTCGCCTTGGTGCTGGCCATCGGCATCGTGGTTGACGACGCGATTGTGGTCGTGGAGGCCGTCCACACGAAAATGACCGAAGAACACCTGCCGCCGCGCGAAGCCACGTTTGCCGCCATGCGCGAAATCAGCAGTGCCATCATCGCCATCACGCTGGTGATGTCGGCGGTGTTCATCCCGACGGCGTTTTTGTCTGGCCCGGTGGGCATTTTCTACCGGCAGTTTTCGCTCACGTTGGCGTGTGCCATCGTCATTTCGGGCCTCAACGCCCTCACACTCACCCCGGCCTTGTGCGCCTTGTTGCTCAAACACTCGCACCACGAGCAGAAAAAAGGCGTTTTGGGCAAATTTTTCCGAAAATTCAACCGCACTTACGTGGCGACGGTCGCCATCTTGGCCGCGTTTTGCGTCGGCATGTGGGGTGTCAATTCGATACTGCCCACCGGCTTCATCCCCACCGAAGACCAAGGCATGGTTTACATCAACGTGACTACGCCCGTGGGAGCCACCGTGGAACGCACCGAAGAAGTGCTGGACGAAATTCAGCAGGCCACGAAGGGCATGAAAAACGTGGAGTCGGTTTCGACGCTGGCGGGCTACAGCCTGCTTACCGAGTCGGCGGGGGCTTCGTTCGGCATGGGCATGATCAACCTGAAGCCGTGGAAAGAACGCGACCAGTCGGTGGATGATTTCATCGCCGTTTTGAACGAAAAAACCAAAAACATCCAAGACGCGCAGATTCAGTTTTTCGCGCCGCCCACCGTACCCGGCTTCGGCAACGCCAGCGGCTTCGAACTGCGGCTGCTGAACCGAACCACCGGCGAGTCGCTCACCGAAACGGCGGACGTGACAAACCGGTTTCTCGAAAAATTGGCCAAAACACCCGGCATCGGCTCGGCGTTCACCACGTTCGATGCCAGCTATCCGCAGTACATGATTCACGTGGACCAAGGCATGGCCGCCAAAAAGGGCGTGACCATTGACGAGGCCATGAACACGCTGCAAGTGTTCATGGGCAGCTTTTACGCCACCAATTTCATCCGCTTCGGGCAAATGTACCGTGTCATGGTGCAGGCCGCGCCAAACTACCGCGCCAAGCCCGAAGACCTGCTGCGCCTGCACGTGAAGAACGCCAGCGGCGAAATGGTGCCGTTCGCCACGTTCGTGCGGCTGGAGCGGGTCTATGGGCCGGAGCAAATCACACGTTACAACATGTACACCTCGGCGATGGTGAACGGCGACGCAGCCCCCGGCTACAGCAGCGGCGACGCGATTGCAACCGTGGAACGGGTGGCTCGCGAGGAACTGCCGCGCGGCTACGGCATCGAATGGTCGGGCGTGACGCGGGAAGAAATCCTGTCGGGCAACCAAGCGATTTACATTTTCATCATCTGCTTGGTGTTTGTGTACCTGCTGCTGGCGGCGCAGTACGAAAGCTTCCTGCTGCCGCTGCCGGTGATTTTGTCGCTGCCGGTCGGGATTTTCGGCTCGTTTTTGTTCCTGAAAATCACCGGGTTGCAAAACAACATTTATGCGCAAGTGGCCTTGGTGATGCTCATCGGGCTGCTGGGCAAAAACGCGATTCTCATTGTGGAGTTCGCCGAACTGAAGCGGCGCGAGGGACTGTCCATTCTGGAGGCCGCCGTGGTGGGGGCGGCGGCGCGTTTCCGGCCCATCCTGATGACTTCGTTCGCCTTCATCGCCGGGCTGATTCCGCTGTGCATCGCCTCCGGGGCCGGGGCGTTGGGCAACCGCTCCATCGGCACGGCGGCGGCGGGCGGCATGTTCGTTGGCACGGTTTTCGGCATCTTCGTGATTCCGGGCCTGTACGTGATTTTCGCCAAATTGGCGCAAAGTTTCTCCCGCCCCGAACGAGCCGAATCCGGCATCCACACGCCAGCGGAGTAGAATGTAGCACATGCTTCAGCCTGTGCGAAACGTAAGTTCAGCGAAGCTAAATGCGAAGCATTTCCAAAAGCGTCATCTAACGTAGCGTTTTAGGCAAAAATTGCTCAAAACGCCGTTAAGAAATCCTGACGGATTTCACACAGGCTGAAGCATGTGCTACAGAAGCCGTTTTGAGCATTTTTTGCCCAAAACGCTTATTCATCATTCAACATTACGCGTTCAACATTCATCATTTCTGTCTAACGACCTTCTGCTTTGCTTCGCTATAACCTACTGACAACCATTGCTTTCCTGTTCGTCTTGAACGCCTGCAAAGTGGCAGCCCCCGTGCGGTTGCCTGCATCTGTGCCACCGCCCGGCACCTTCACCGGCAACACCGACAGCACAAGCATCGGCGATTTGGCGTGGCGCGACTTCTTCACCGACCCGAACTTGGTGAGCCTGATTGACACCGCCGTGCGCAACAACCTCGACCTGAAAATCGCGGTGCAGCGCGTCGAAGCAGCACAGGCGAGTTTTCGCCTCAGCCGGGGGGCGTTGTTCCCTTCGCTGAATCTGGTGGCTTCGGCCGGGGCCGACCGTTTCGGCGACTATACCATGAACGGTGTGGGCAACTTCGACTCCAACCTGTCGCCCAACGTGACCGACGACCGGCGCATCCCCACCCGTCCCACGCCCGATTATTTCCTCGGCTTCCGCAGCAACTGGGAAATTGACATTTGGGGCCGCTTGCGCAAACTGCGCCGGGCCGCCTATTATCGCTATTTGGCTTCGGAACAAGGCAAACGCGTGGTAACCACCGCCTTGGTGGCCGAGGTCGCACGGCTGTACTACGAACTGCTGGCCTTGGACTACGAACGGGACATCATCGTCAAGAACATCCGCTTGCAGGAAGTGGCAGTGGAGACCATTACGGCGCAAAAAATGGGCGGCCGAGCCACCGAACTGGCCGTGCAGCAGTCAACCGCGCAATTGTTGCGCACCCGCAGCTTGGAGGCTCGCATCCGGCAGGCGGTTGTCTTCACCGAAAACCAGTTGAACCTGCTGCTGGGCCGCTTTCCGCAGCGCATCGAACGGAGGCGGACGCTGCCACAACAGACTTTTCCTGAGCAGGTGCGGGCGGGTGTTCCGGCGCATTTGCTGCGCCGCCGGCCGGACATCCGGCAGGCCGAACTGGCCCTGGAGGCCACCAAAGCCGACGTGGACGCTGCCCGCGCCGCGTTTTTGCCCGCCCTCACCATTACACCCTACGCGGGTTTCAACGCATTCAACACAGGTTTTCTGTTCAATCCCGGCTCGTTTGTGTACGGCGCACTGGCCGGGTTGACGGCTCCGGTCTTCAGCCGGAACGTGCTGCGCAGCAGCTACCGCATTGCCACTGCCGAGGCCCGGTCGGCGTTTTATGCCTACCAACGCAGCGTGTTGTCGGGCCACCAAGAAGTGGTGACGAGCCTGCAAGCCATCCAGAACCTGCAAGTTGCTTACGATTTGCGCCAGCAGGAGGTGGACGTGCTGGAAAAAGCCGTTTCGACGGCCAACGACCTGTACGTAACCGGCTATGCCTCTTATTTGGAAGTGGTGACGGCCCAGCGCAGCGTACTCGAAGCCGAACTCGACCTCGCCATCACCCGCCGCGACCAGTTCTTCACGCTCCTCGACTTGTACCGTTCGCTGGGCGGAGGGTGGCAGTGATTCGTTTTGCGTTTTGCGTTTACCGTTTTGGGCGGAATTGTCAGAATCAGGATTTACAGAATTTGCAGAAAAGGCAGAATAAAAATGAAATCCTGTTTCTGAGAACCCTGATTCTGACAATTGCGTTTTGGGAAAAATTGCCCAAAACGCCAAAGCCCCGTAGGGGCGAACCGTCTGTAGGAAAACCCGAACAGGCAGCAAAGTAAAGCTCCGTAGGAGCGGCCCTGACGTTGTGTTGTCAACCGGGCCGCTCCTACGGAGCTTTTTTTACATCGGTTCGGGTTTTCCTACAGGCAGGCCGCCCCTACGGGGCTTTTATTCACGCGTTTTGAGCAAAAATTGCCCAAAACGCCAAACGCTAAACGCTTATCATCCTTGCCTCCACGCCTACGGCGGCGAAGAGTTCGCGGCTGCGTTCGGGGCGGGCATCGGTGATGAAAATCTGTCCGAATGCCCGGTTCACCACCATCTCAATCAGCTTGCCGATGCGCCGGTCGTCGAGTTTGTCGAAGATGTCGTCGAGCAGCAGCAGGGGTTTCACGCCTTTGTTTTGGTGAAGCACCTCGAACTGAGCCAGTTTCAGGGCAATCACAAACGACTTCTGTTGGCCTTGCGAGCCGAATTTCTTCAACGCGTAGCCGCCGATTTCAAACACAAAGTCGTCTTTGTGAACGCCCTTGGTGGTGCGTTGCAGTTGCAGGTCGCGCCGCATGGCGAAGCCGAAGTCATAGACGAAACTCTCCTCGAACAGTTCCGACTCATAGACCAAGTCCACTTCCTCGCGGTTATCGCTGATGAACGTGTAGTGTTTGCGCACCAGCGGCACGAACGTGTCCATGAATGCCAGCCGTTGCTTGTGGATTACCTCGCCGAGTGGAAGCATTTGGCTGTCAAACGTTTCGAGCAAATCTTTGTCAAAATAGTTGCGGTCATAAAACTGTTTCAGCAAGCTGTTGCGCTGCTTCATCACCGTGTTATACTGGATCAGCGTATGCAAGTAATGGTTGTCCAACTGCGACAACATGGTGTCGAAAAACTTGCGGCGCAGTTCGCTGGCATCGCGAATCAAATCCGTGTCGTCGGGCGAGATAAGCACACGTGTTCGCTGAGGCGTTCGTAAGGCTTTTTGTCAATCGCCACGGTTTTGCGGCCGCCCACTTTCATGCTGCAAGTCACAAGCGACCCCCTCCCGGCCTCCCCCAAGGGGGAGGAGGAAAAGAACTCCCTTCCCCCTTGGGGGAAGGGCTGGGGATGGGGGCTTTTGGGGGTGAGGCCGAAGCGGCCCTCAACCATGAAAAATCCCGCCCCGTGCCGGATGCACTGTGCGTCGGTTTGGCTGAAGGCACTTTTGGTCAGGGCCAGCAGGTAGATGGCATCGAGCAGGCTGGTTTTACCGCTGCCGTTCGGCCCGACAATGCCGTTGACTTCCGGGCTGAATTCCAAGGAGAGGTCTTCGTGGTTCTTGAAATTGAGCAGGTGAATACGTTCGAGGTGCATCAGCAGCAGAGGCGGCCACACCGGCCGGTTGAGTTGCCAAAATAAAACAAAAATAAATAGTTAGTCTTGAGTCTTGGGTCTTTAGTCTTGAGCAAACGGATGATTGTCAGCGAGACAGCAGCGTTTTGGGCAAATTTTGCCCAAAACGCAACGCCGTCAAAAAACAGAAATCCCGCTGCTTTGTGATGCAACGGGATTTCGTCAAATGGTTAAAAGTACAGGTGAGAGAATTGCGTTTTGGGCAATTTTTGCTTAAAACGCCAAATCATTCAGATTTGAAAATCGTACTTCGTACCTCGTAAATCGTACTTATTTTGCGTAGTTCACCGAACGCATCTCCCGGATGACGGTCACCTTGATTTGGCCAGGGTACTGCATGTCTTTCTCGATTTTCTGCGCAATCTCGAACGACAGGTTGTTGGCCTTGTCGTCGGTCACGTTTTCGGCATCCACCATGACGCGCAGTTCGCGACCGGCCTGGATGGCGAAGCATTTCTGCACGCCGTCGAAGCCCACGGCCAAGGCTTCCAGTTCTTTGAGACGCTTGATGTAGCTTTCCATCACCTCGCGGCGGGCACCGGGCCGCGAGCCGGAAATGGCATCGCACGCTTGGATAATGGGCGAAATCATGGCCGTCATCTCGATTTCGTCGTGGTGCGCCCCGATGGCGTTGCACACTTCGGGATGCTCTTTGTATTTCTGGGCCAATTCCATGCCCAGGATGGCGTGCGGCAGTTCGGGTTCTTCGTGCCACACCTTGCCGATGTCGTGCAGCAGCCCGGCGCGTTTGGCAAACTTGGCGTTCAGGCCCAGTTCGGCGGCCATGGTGGCGCA
>JALOMD010000376.1 GCA_025455595.1 Cytophagales bacterium
ATTCTCGGTGTCTCGCCTCGTGGGTGCACCTCCCGGCTATGTGGGCTACGAAGAAGGCGGCCAGCTGACCGAGAAAATCCGTCGCAAGCCGTACAGCGTGATTCTGCTGGACGAAATCGAGAAAGCCCACCCGGATGTGTTCAACCTGCTGCTGCAAGTGCTGGACGACGGCATCCTGACTGACGGCCTCGGTCGCCGCGTGGACTTCCGCAACACCATCATCATCATGACCTCCAACATCGGGGTGCGTGATTTGAAAGAATTCGGTGCGGGTATCGGTTTCAGCAGCCGCTCGAAAACGGAGAACAGCGACGAGTTGATGAAAAGCACGATTCAGAACGCACTGCGCCGGGCTTTCTCGCCGGAGTTCATGAACCGACTGGATGATGTGATTGTGTTCAACTCATTGCAACGCGAGCATATCCACCGCATCATCGACCTGTCGCTGGCCAAGCTGTTCGCCCGCCTGACGCAATTAAACTACAAAATCGAACTGACCGAAAAAGCGAAAGATTTCTTGGCAGAGAAAGGCTACGACCCGCAATACGGTGCCCGTCCGCTGAACCGCGCCATCCAGCGTTACTTGGAAGACCCGGTGGCCGAGGAAATCCTGAAAGGCGACTTCGCAGAAGGCGACACCATCCTTGCCGACTACGAAGGCACCGGCGAATCGCTGACTTTCAAGACGGTGAAGAACGTGGGCGTGTAAGCAATAAGTCGTTAGTAGTTAGTCTTTAGTAAAAACAAATAATGCAATTGACAAAAAAAGCCCGCATAAGCGGGCTTTTTTCATATGGGCGTTTTGGGCAATTTTTGCCCAAAACGCCCTGTTTCGTAATAGTCAGGTTCCGAGTTTGCCGGAAAAACCCTATCTTCGTAAAAAAGGAAAGTTTATGGAAACTGTAGAAACCTTAGAAGCCGTCGAAGAAATCTCTGCCTACGAAGCAGAACGCGGAAAACCACTGCCCAGCAAGAACCACTCGCGTATCCAAAGCAACATAACGGGATTGCTTTGGAATCAGTATCGTAAGGAATACGATATACTAACTGAACTTTCATTGGAGTTCAATGGCAAAACGTATGTGCCCGACATTTGCGTTTTCCCGCCCATGACCTACGACACCATGCGCGACGAAGTCCGTGTGACGCAGCCGCCGTTGACGATTGTAGAAATCCTTTCGCCCAGGCAAAGTGCCGACGAAGTGGTGGCAAAGTTTGAGATTTATTTCAACCAAGGCGTAAAATCGTGCTGGTTCATCATTCCCGCCACTGATTCGATATTCATCTTCACACCCGGCCGTAAGATTCAAGTGTTCCATGACGAGCCTCTGACCGACCCGGCCACGGGCATTTCCATTGACTTGCGTGAAATTTTTGTGTAACCCGAAATGATTGATACGAAAGAGGCCCGCAAGTACGGGCCTCTTTTTTTATAAGCGTTTTGGGCAAATTTTGCCCAAAACGCCCGCTCACATTCTAACGAATTGACAATCAACCATACATTCGTACTTTCGTTCATGCAACAAGCCCAAACAACCGCCCAAGCCATTCGCTTGGAAATGACCACACCCGACACTGACAACCGGCCTGTCTTTGTGACGGGCAATTTCAACAACTGGCTGCCCCACGACAAACGCTTCCAAATGGAACGTATCGCCGGCACGTATGTATTCAGTTTTCCGCCCGACTGGCAGCAGCCTGAGCAACTGGAGTACAAGTACACACGCGGCGGCTGGGATTTTGTGGAACTGGACGAAAACGGCAACAGCACGCACAACCGGACTTTGGCAGCAGGGGAATTTGCCAAACGCGATTTCGTACCCAAGTGGCGGCAGCGCAACATCCCTTTCGACCCGGCGTTCCTGCCGATTGTACACATCGTCTCGGAGCATTTCGAGATGCCGCAGTTGAAGCGAAACCGCCGCATCACGGCACTGCTGCCGCACAACTACCACCAAACCGACCGCCGCTATCCGGTGCTGTACATGCAAGACGGGCAGAACCTGTTCAATGAAGAGTCGCCCTTCGGCAACTGGGCCATTGACCAGCGGTTGGCCCAACTGGCGCAACGCGGCCACGGCGATGTGATTGTGGTGGCCATTGACCATGGCGACGAGGAACGCATCCGGGAGTTTTCGCCGTACCCCACACCGAAGTGGGGCCGGGGCGAAGGCCGCCGTTATACGCATTTCTTAGCCGAAACGCTGAAGCCGCACATTGACTCCACGCTGCGCACCCTGCCTGACCGTGCGCATACGGGCATTGGCGGCAGTTCGATGGGCGGGCTTATCAGCATCTATGCGGGCCTGATGCACCCCGAAACGTTCGGGCGGCTCATGGTGTTTTCGCCTTCGCTGTGGCTTACGCCCAAGATTTACTTTGATGCCATTGAATTCTTCAATCCGTCCGACACCCGAATCTACCTGTACGGCGGCGAAAAAGAATCGGGTTCGATGGTGCCGAACCTGAACCGCTTGAAAGAAACGCTGGAGAAACGCGGCATGGATTACGGGCAACTGCATTTTCAGGTGTCCGTCAACCCGAAAGGCCATCACAACGAAGCCGTTTGGGGGGCCGAGTTTCCGAAAGCGGTGGAGTGGCTGTTTTACTAAACGATTCCGCGATGCTTCGTGCTTCGATGCTTCGTAAAAAACCGGACAATACGTTTTGGGCAATTTTTGCTCAAAACGCGGCACGAAGCATCGAAGCATCGAATCTAATACGCCGGTTTGTCGGGGGCGGGGGCTGAGGCGTGGTAGTCTTTGAAAATACGGTCGGCATAGCCGTCGAGCAGTTCCAGCACCCGGTCACGCACGGTTGACTTGACGATGAAGCCTACGTGGTGTGGTTCAGAGATGCGCCACACAATCTCAGAATCAGTAAAGGACGACACATCGGGGTTTTCGTAGCGGCACAGCGAAATGATGATGCCCGAATGCATTTTGGATACTTCCGGCAGTGTGTAAGCGTCGGTTTTGGCCATGGCCACTTCGATGTTGGCCCATTCCCGCCACAGGTTGATGCCCGAAGCCGCTTCAACCATTTCGGCCAGATTGGCCCCTCCTACCCGCGAAGCTGTTTCAAGAAAATACAACTGCCCGTCTTCCTTGGCGTGAATGATTTCGGTGTGCGAGGCACTGTATTTCATGCCGAACGCATTCATTACCTGCCCGTTGAGTTTTTTCAACGCCTTCTCACTCTCCGACCGGAACGGCACCGTCACCGAGCGGAAAATACCGCCGCCGTGGGCCACTTCCATCGGCGTGCTCAGGTAGCGGCTGCACCAGTCGAAAACCACCTTGCCGCCCACCGTCAGCGCGTCCACGTGATACACATCGCCGGGCTTGAACTGCTCCACCAGATAGTGATGCCGCTTTTCGCCGAGTTTGTTCAGTACTTCCCACAGTTGGTCGGCGTTGTGTACTTTCTTGATGCCCGTGGCCGAAGCTTCGGAACGCGGTTTCACCACCCACGGCGGAGCCACCGTTTGGGTGTAGTGGTGAATCACATTGTCGGTGAACAGGGCGCAAAACGGCGGCACGTTGATGCCGGCCTCGGCGGCTTTCATGCGCATGGCCAGCTTGTCGCGGAAGTACCGGGCAGTGGTTTGGCCCATGCCCGGAATGCGAAAATGTTCGCGCAGCAAAGCGGCTTTTTCCACGTCGAAATCGTCAAGGGCCACGATGCGATCCACGCGGCGGTTGCGCATCACGTGGGCCAGTCCGGCAATGGCATCGTTCATGTTCCATTGGCCGTTTTCGTCCTCTTCCATGTAAAAAAACTCGTCCACGTGGTCGCGGGGCCAAGGTTTGTTTTCGAGTTTTTTGGACGTGAGCAGAAACACGGTGCATCCGGCGCGTTTGCAGGCACGCAGAAACTCCGCGCCTTTGAAATAGCTGGAAATGCACAAAAAGGTAAGGGTTAATCGAGGCATCTTCTGAAGTACGATTTACGAGGGACGAAGTACGATTTTAATTCAGAATTATGAATCCAGAATTCAGAGGCGTTTTGGGTGATTTTTGCTCAAAACGCCACAAAGGCGCAATTGCTCAAAAAAGTTTTGCTGGACAAGTGGCTGACAGAAATCAGTTTGCATTATTCCTGATGCGCAAAAACCGTTGCAAACATCCGGCTTTCGGTTGCTTGCGATTTTGTTTTGTACTGACCACTGACGACTTTGCACTTACAGGCTTATACGAAAACTCACAGCCGAGCGGCCAAAGTATGCATTCGGTTTGTGAAAATAAAGCGGTTGGTCGTTGGCAACCTGCTGTCGGTCGAAAAACGCACTGGTTTGACAAACTTAATTTTTCCAATTGCGCATTGACCCATCGTTATGTCGTGTTACTTTGGCAAAAGATAGTTACTTTAGCCCTATAGTACCTGCAAAATCTCGTTTGAAAGAATGTGACTGTTTAAGATTTTCTGTTTTGGGCAAAAAATGCCCAAAACGTCCGTCTGTAGGGGCGGGG
>JALOMD010000377.1 GCA_025455595.1 Cytophagales bacterium
CAAACCCGCCGCCAACACCAACGAAAACAGCGAAAACACAACCGCCTCTGTAATAAACTGTAAAATAACCTGTTCGCGCGTAGCCCCCGCCACCTTGCGGATGCCCACCTCCTTGGCCCGTGTCAAGGCCCGTGCGACAGACAAGTTGGTGTAATTAAGGCAGGCCGACAGCATCACAATCAAGCCCAGAATAACCACTATCCACAGAACCGTCTGGGGAATGAAGAGATGCGTCTCGTTGCCGACGGGGTCGCTGGGCGTGATATCGGCCAGCGGCTCGGCAATGAAATCGCAATGATTGGAACTTTTCTTGGTGTATTTTCGGGCGGCAATCTGGTGTACAATCGTCTGTAAATCGGCTTGGGTTTTGTCTTCTTTCAACAGCACGTAGGTGTAGTTGCTCCACACATTGCCCCAGTCGTTGGGCGGGTAGTTCAACACAGAAGCTTTGGTCAGCGAAGGCAGCGTACTGAGCGAAGCCAGTAATTCAAAAGGCAAGTGGGTTTTTCCGGCATTTTTCTGTAAAACGCCTGTAATCGTAAAGAGTCCGTAGGCTTTTTCGCGGTTGCCGTGTACCGGGTCGCCGGCCCGGATGCCGGTGTCGTTGAACTGGACGGTTTTGCCCAACGGGTCGTCGTTGCCGAAAAGGACAGCGGCCATTTCTTCTGAAATGATCAATGAAAACGGGTTTTGCAACGCTGTTTTCGGGTCGCCTTTGGCCAGTTTAAAATCAAATACCTTGAACAGTTCGCCGTCGGCAAAATACCCCCCACCCGACGCGACTTTTTCTTTGTAAACCGCGTTTCCGCCAATTTCTCTGACCAAACTCGCCGTCCGCTCAATGCCCGCGTAGCCGCGCCTGAGTTCATCGCCCAGCGGCAATGCCGAGCTGGCACTGGTCCAACCGGCATCAACCCCTTTGGTTTTGATTCGGTAAATGCGGTCTTTTTGCGTGTGAAACTGGTCGTAGTTATGTTGGTCGGCCAAGATCATGATAATCAGCAGACACACCGACATGCTCACCGCCAAACCGACGATGTTGATGACCGAGAAGGTTTTGTTTTTGTACAGGTTCCGCAGGGCGATGAGGAAGTAGTTGCGCAGCATAGTTTTCGGCAGTTATAGATGGCGGGTTTTGAGGTTTCCAGAGATACTATTCTGCCTTGCACCAATACAATGCCGGAAATGTAAAAATGCGTCTGGGGCGTTTTTTGAGGGATTTTAGCGGGGATGAAAACAAACGAGTGTCCGGTTACGGACACTCGTTTGTTCATGGGCGGACATCCGTAGCCATGTTCCCATTCCCTAAATTCGACCGAAGCCGGATTCATGGAATGGGAACATGTTCAGAGTTAGAAGCGGTTTGATTTAGGCAAAAATTGCCCAAATCGCATCTTGTAACATAGTGCCGAGGCATGGTAAGCCACCGTGAGCGGTTTCGGCATTTCAGAAGACACAGACAAATCACCGGCCCGACTACCAAGGCACCGGCTTCCACCTGCCGAACGGCGCACTGTAGTTGCCTGCCTCAATGGTGGACAGGTTCATGCCTATCCAATAATTGCCACCCTTGTACGGGCAATAAAGATAATCCTTGATGTCAATTGCATTTTGAGCTGTGAAATACGCCACGCTTCTGTTCGCGTTCAGCGGACTGACCCAGCTTGCCATCAGTTGCATCCGCTCGCCTTTGATTATTTTGTCTGTGATGACATACGAATCGGTGACAACCAACGGCAATTGCCGAAAATACTTCTTGGCAAACAAGTTGCCTTCAACCGTTCCGATTACCAACAGGTTTTTGTCAGCCAAATCAAGCGTCAGGGCCAGCGTGTCAGGAACGGTTTTTATAGGGTTCGGGAGATTTGCATTAAAGGCGGCGGCCATTTGCGCGGCGGCATTGTTGCCCTGTTCCGTTTTTTCTTTGGTGGCAACAATGAAAACCAAGTTGCCGGGGTCAAAAGCCGCGTCAATCGTATTGATTTTAGGGTATTGAGTGGCAGTTCTCAACGCCTCAACCTTGGCGTTCTGCTCTTTGAGCGTCTGTTCGTCAAACGATTCGTAAACCTTCAGGAGTTCGGGCAGATAGTCCGAAAACTTGGGATATTTGCTTCGGTTCGCAGTGTAAAACCGCAACTTCTCCACCATTGCGTCTGTAAAAACAAACCGCCGGACGGTTTCCATGTCTTGCACGAACTGCTTGCTGATTTCCGGCCCGTATTTCATTTCGGCAATCATGCAGGTGGCGGCCCTCACCATTTGTTCTTTCACAGTCACCAGCCAAAAATAATAGCCTTGCGCCTGCATGGCACTTCTGAGAGGTTTGTACAGATAGCTGTACTTGTTCACCTCGCGGGCGTTCATGTCCACGACAG
This sequence comes from Cytophagales bacterium, assembly GCA_025455595.1. Lineage (GTDB taxonomy): Bacteria > Bacteroidota > Bacteroidia > Cytophagales > 172606-1 > Xanthocytophaga. Next base: position 2,376 of record JALOMD010000377.1, read on the forward strand.
GATTTACAAACGAATGACTGAATTCGTGGATTACCAGCTCATGCGCGTCTATCGAGTTTCTGAAAATCGGGATTCCGTTTTCCACGCTGGCCGGCTCAATGACCGCGTACAGGTGTGTTTGTCCGTCAAACGTCTTCCGAATCACTCCGAAATTGCCCATTTGAAACAGGCAGTTCAGCACAATGGAATACGAGTCATGCTTCGCTCCGTAGAACTCTTCAAGCAGTTCGACATCGTTGAAGTCATTGAAGGCGAATGCAGTGTTTTTCAATACAATATTGTAAAAATCCCGCTGGCTGTTGAAAAAACTGCCGTATTTTGTCTTTACACAGAATTGTTTGAGCCTGGTGAGCAGCACATGGAGCGAATCCACACCCCCAAGCATATCCACGTAGCTCTTGGGAAGGGTTGGCTGAGGCTCGAAATTGTCGTTGAGGTTCTGAATCAGAAACACAGGCCCGTCTATGGAATTCAATTCGAATAGCTTTCTGAGGTATCTCAAATCCGGATCGGATTGGTATGGGGCAAAATGCGAAAGGATTTTCGTCTTGTAGCCCATGCTTTTGGGGATGATGAACGGATAGCCGTTCAGCAAACCGATGGTGTACAGAAGCTCGATTTTGGGGTCTATTTTGACTTTCAGGTTTTTGCCTATCGCGGCCTCCATCTTTTCAAAAACCAGTTCCGGCGATTGGATGTCCGCCACTTTTATCTTGGTGTTTCGGTAATCCACCGGAATCGGTGCCGCAGAGGCTTGGTTTGCCAGCAACTGTTCTGTTTCCTCCACGGTCTTGTTCAGATACAGAACAATGTCGTCCGACTTTGTATCGTTCTGAGCGGATTTGGTTTTCGCCAAGAACTGGATTTTGGTCATTTTCGTGGGGTCGTCGCCGTAGTATTCGGCAGGAACCAAGGAAAAACTGAAGACATTGGCCGCTTCTTTGGTCATTTTCTGCGATTCGTCAGACGCATTCCACGCGCCGTTTTTCACCTTCTGCGTGCCAAACTCACTCCACGCCCACACATACAAATCGCCTGCATTGGCAAGGACGGGGTCTTTGGACACATCAATTGTTATTTTCACTCTGTCGGTGGCCTTGAAACGAGCAGGTTTGGTGGCGATTTGGACGCCATACACGAATCTTTTGGGTGTTTTTGATGAGGGTTTGCTGCTTTGGGCATTCGCCGTGAAGGCAAACAAGACAAAGAGCCATGCAATCATTGACAGCTTTGTGTGGGGACAGTGTTTTCGTGTTGCTTTCATAGGACAAATGAATTTAAACCGCCTTGCGACGTACGTGATGAACAGTAAACAGGTAATGGATAACTGGTTTGCTAAGTAAGAAGTGGTTAGCCGGCAGTGATGAGTGGCTGGCAAAAAAGGTTGGCAACAAACAGATGCCCGCCAACGCTAAAATCCACCAACTGATGTCAACGCAATAGGAGAAGTTTTGCAGCCATTGGTGTATGGCATACCGAGCAAGAGGCGCGGCGATGACAAATGCAACCAGCATCAACTTGAGAAAACTTTTGGAGAGCAGCACCACAAGCTGGTTCACCAAAGCACCCAGCATCTTGCGGACTGGTTTCGTTGGTGCGTCGCTGCGCCACCAATGAAACCAGCCCGTACAGACACAGGCCAAGAATGTTAGGCCGTCGCAATTTCACAGCAACCTGACAGTTTCATCTGTTCAGTACGTGATTTTATAGAGCCAACCCCCAAAATCGTATCCTGCACCGAAAATCTTTATCAGGCAAAACGCTATAAAGACAACCGCCACAAATTTGGCTAACTTTGATTTCAAAAGGGTTTCTACGGCAATTGGCATAGTCATTAGGTTTTAAATTGAAAATTTCACAAAAAACGTATTGTAGTTGCTATAAACTGATATCAGACGAACAGAAGCTGCGTCCCGACAAGTCGGAACACTTTTTATTGCAGAAATTCTTTCTGTGAAAATCGTGTAACATTCTCATTCTCAGCCTATAGCAGCTCTATTAATATCTCACCAAGATATTCTCAGTAGAAATGAATTGCAATCATGAAAACTATTTTTGCGCCAATAATTCCATCTTCTTGTAAAGCTCTTCCCTTGTAAAGCTCTTCCCCACTCAAGTTCTTTGCAATAACCCGCCTGTCTCTGTCTAAGACAAAGTTCATAGGCAAGAAATTTATCCCAAGCCGAATCATCTTTTCGCTTGCCATCCCTTGTAAATCGGATAGGTTTGTCCAATTCATCTTATCATTCCTGATTGCTTTTAACCAGTTTTTTCTATTGACATCCAAACTGACACTTACAATTGATATGTTTTTACCGCCGAATTCTTGATGTATCTTTCTATAAATCGCGTTTTCTTTTCTACAAGGCGCACACCAGCTTGCCCAGAAATCCACAATGAGAATGTCTCCGCCAAGGTCTTTTACATCAACCATCCTGCCACTTGTATCGGGTACTGAAAAACTTGGAAAAAACGAGCCGACATCCGTTTTGTTCTCCAAATGAACAATCCTGCTTTCGATGATTTTGTAAAGCGAATGATTGACAAAAAACGGCTTTAACACAAACAATAAAGCTTTTGATTTATCAGGCCCAAAGTCGCTCACATATAAATTGAGTTGACTCAAGCTCACAAAGTCACCCGGATGACTGACGATGAATTCTTGCGTTTTAGAAATCCTTAATGAATCGTACAATTTATTATAGTATGCATATTTTAAGCTGTCTGCAACAGCTTTCGCTCTTTTGTTACCTTGAATATTTTCATTGTACTTATCTGCATACAAGTTCAATGAATCAGCCGCCCAATGATACGAGTTCCACAAATCCAGAAACAACTTGTTTTCTTTTGAATTAGTAATCTGTATCTTCCATAATGCATGGGCATCACCACTCACATACGTAATTCCCGGCTCCAATACGAATGACTTTTGCCTGCCATTCTTAATTTTAAGAGCTACATTGCCCTTTTCTTCAATCAAACCCTTAAAATAAAAAACGCCTTTCCTCACTATTGTTGAGTCAAGGATTTCAATCGGTTGGCCTTCCAAATAGTAAGGGCTGCCGTCTGATTTTATCAGGTAAAGTTTTTCATTTTCTGCGTTTTTTATCTTTCCACGTATCTCATAAGACTGAGTGTTGGCTTTCATTGCTACAGCAAATGACAGCACATACAACAGCATGCCACCTTTTCTATTCATCTTTTTTGTTATGTTACCAACAGTATGTTTGTACAAGCGAAAGAGCGATGACTTTTGAAACACCTGGTCGGTGAAGCCCGAAGCCAACACCGCACAACCGGATGTGAAGATATCCGAAGTGTTGCGACTGAATTTGTCCAATCCTGCTATTTTCTACTGGAGCAAAACAGAGGGCAAAAAACCGAAGCGTTTGTTGAAAGCCTTGCTGAAGAATGTATTGGTGGGGGTTCCGAAGACAGCTTAAAGAGGCGGAAAAAGTGATACTGCGACAAGCACGCTTCTTGGGACATCCTTTCGATGGTGAGCGGCGAAGCGAAATAGGAATTTTGGGAAAAAATGGCGCGGGACTGGAATCCCGCGCCATTGATCTGTGCCGTTTTGGGCAAAAAATGCCTAAAACACCTCTGTCAAAATCACTCGCTGCGCAACGCCTTCACCGGATTCTCTGTCGCCGCCCGTAGCGAATAGAAACTCACGGCCAGCAACGCAGCCGCCACGCCGACCAGTCCGGTAATGGCGAAAACTTCCCACGAAATGTCAATGCGGTAGGCGAAATCTTCCAGCCAGCGGCTCATCAGATAATGTGCCGCCGGAAACGCGACCACAAAAGACAACACAGCCAAAACCACGGTTTTTCTGTTCAACAACACAAAAACCTGTGTCACCGAAGCCCCCAGCACCTTGCGGATGCCGATTTCCTTGGTGCGGTTAGCCGCGTTCAGTCCCGACAAGCCGAACAGACCGAGGCACGCCATGAAAACAGCGAAAACCGTGGCTGTGGCGATGATGTTCGTCCACTGCCGGTAGGTTCTGTACTGTGCCGCCACGTCTTGATCCACAAACGAATAGTCGAAGGGCTGGTCGGGGGCCAGTTGCTTCCACGTGTTCTGTACGAAATCAAGGGTTTCGGGTATGCGTCCGGGCTTCACTTTCACCAAAAACTTGCCCAACTGCCGCAAATCCGCCGAAAACATAACGGGCAACATTTTGTCCTGCAACGTGCCGAAGTGAAAATCCTTGACTACGCCGATTATCTTGATTTCATTAAATCGGTTCAGCTCCTTGGGCTTCTGGCCCAGGATTTTGTCGGCACCGCCGAGCATGTTGGCAAGCGTTTCGTTCACAATCACGCCGGTGCTGTCACTGCGCCAGCTTTCTAAGAAATTGCGGCCCGCCAACAGTTTTATGTCCATCATTTTCAGATACGCTACGTCCGTGTTATAGACATAAACGGCCGTAAGCTCCTTGTTAATCTTGAAATAAAACTCATAGAACCCCTCGCCCTGTCCGAATGAGAAGCTCGTTCCGCTGACACCCGCAATAGCTGGGTTTCGGGCCGCAATGTCTTTGAAACGTTGCAACAACGTCACCGTTTTTTCGCTGTTGGTTGTATAGTTGTTCAATACCAGCACTTGTTCTTTGTCGTAGCCCAAATCTTTGCTGGCAATGTATTTCATCTGTTGTTGCATTACTACTGCGCAAGTAAGCAAAAACAGACACAGCGAATACTGGACAAACACCAGCGCATTGGAAAAAGTCGGACTGAAGCGGTAGGTTCTGCTGCCTTTCAGCATGGAGGTCACTTGAAAGCCCGACAGCACCAATGCCGGATAGCCGCCCGCCACCAAGCCCACCAACAGGGCCAAGCCCAATGCGCAAACCACCAATCCCGGCTGTTGCGTCCAATTGAAAACCAGCGTTTTTTCTGTAAATTCATTGAAAACGGGCAGAAAAACCACTGCCAGCAGCACCGCAAAGCCCAAGGCCACCAGCACCAGCAGTTGCGCCTCGGCATAGAGTTGCACCGCCAACTGTCGGCGGCTG
>JALOMD010000378.1 GCA_025455595.1 Cytophagales bacterium
GCGTTTCTGAAAACGCAACAGGCGCAGCAGTGAAAAGCCTCACCCCCGGCCCCTCTCCGAGGGAGAGGGGAGTACCTGTGAGGTGACCGAGCCTTTTGTCTCACAAACACAAGGCTCGTTGGAAGAGAAGCCAAAAGTGTGACTTCGTTTTAGGCAATTTTCGCCCAAATCAAAGATGCCGCACTTCGCCTGCCACGCACTTGGCGTGGGCGGTATTGAAAATCCCGCAACTGGCGGGAACGCCCTGTATTCATCCTTAATTTCTAATTCTGAATTCCTAATTAATTGAAGATTTCCTTACATGATGTGGGGCGGAAATTTGGCCGCGACTGGATATTCAGGCACGTCAGCCTTGATTTGGAAACGGGGCAAGTCTATGTCGTCACCGGGCCGAACGGCAGCGGCAAGTCCACGCTGCTGCAAATTGTGGCAGGCAATTTGCCACTGACCGAGGGGAAGATTGTGTACAAGGTTGACGGCCGCGAAATCAGCGGCGACGACGTGTTCCGGTACGTGTCGCTGGCTGCGCCGTACATGGAAATGATGGAAGAGATGACTTTGGCCGAGGCCGTTGATTTTCATCGGCGTTTCAAGCATTTTCGCAACAGTTTGGCAGCCAGCGACTTCATCACCCAAACCGGGTTGGAGGCGGCGCGGCACAAGTTCGTCCGCAACTTTTCGTCGGGCATGAAAACGCGGCTCAAACTGGGGCTGGCGTGCCATTCGGATACGCCGATACTGCTGCTTGACGAGCCGACCTCGAACCTGGACGCCACAGGCATTGCGTGGTACCAGCGGCTACTGTCCGAAACCATTGCGGGCCGTTTGGTGGTGCTTTGCTCCAACCAACCTTACGAATACGAATCGTTCAGCCGCATACTACGCATCGAAAACGGCCGTTTGTTGTCTTGACGTTCGTTTTCCGTTTAGCGTTTATCGTTTTGGGCGTTTCTTGTCAGAATCAGGATTTACAGGATTAGCAAAAAAGGCAGGATTAGATTGCAATTACAAATTCTGTTTTTCTTGCTAATCCTGTAAATCCTGATTCTGACAGTGGGCGTTTTGGGCAAATTTTGCCCAAAACGCCAATCAACGATTCAGCAACAACCCACTATCCACCAGCTATTTATTCAAGACTAAAGACCCGAGACACTTTTCATGCGCCTTTTGCCTTTTTGCCTCGTTCTGTTGCCGCTTCTCGCCCAAGCCCAGTCGTCGTATCTTTCAGAACCCGTAGCCCGCTGGTCGCCTGCGGACAGTGTGACGCAGGCTTTGCCCATCTACGGGCCGCAAAGTCTTTTCGGAGCCAATGCCTTGCGGGCCAAACTGCGGCAGCGCAACTACGGGGCACAGTTGGGTTTTCAACGCGGGGCGTACAACTTTTTGGAGATGGGCTTCGAACACCACTGGCGCACCATCAGCCTCACCAATCCGCGCATGTTTTCGGTGGGCGGCTCGTTCGGGTACAACTTTTGGGACAATACGGCCGAGTACAAAGTAGGCGCGTGGTACAAGTGGGGCCGCGTGGCCCTCACCTACGGCGGCAACTTGGTGTATGCCACCAACTTCGAGCAGGGAAAAATAGGCGTGGCACCGGTGGTGGGTTTCCGGCTGCTGGGCTTCCACCTGACCACGGGCTACAATTTCCTTTGGGGCGGCGACGAGGCCTTCCGCGAATACAACCGCTTCTACGTCTCGCTCCGCTACTATTTCCCGATTGACAACACGTTCAAGTGGAAAAAGCGGAACAAAGGTGGCAAAAACGACCGAAAAGACAAAAAAGACCGCGACAAGAAGGACTTCAAGTGGCCGTGGCAGAAAAAGTGAGTCTTGAGTCTTGGGTCATTAATAAACGATTGGCTGCAAGTCAAAACCTTTCAGATTGAAAGGCAGGATGAATAACGGATATGCGTCAGAAGGGGTACATGACAATACGAGCAATTCTATCGAAGTTAAACCATCGGCAGGTACTTGCTAGTTAGAGAGAAATGTTTGGGATTCGCCGAAGATTCAAGCAGTATTAGGAAAATTAAAATATTTCATCTGAGAAAACTGTCTTCTACTGGTAAATAATGCAGTTCATTGATCTTCTTCTGAATATTTTAAATTACCAGCCCACACAAATTGGTATCTTACGGGTGGATGTAAAGTTAAGTAGTCGGATTGGATCCGGTAAAATTTTGCCTTTTTCCCTTTTATTGTATAATACTCACTTAGCATAGGATCCAGCGTATCAATTATTAGTATTTTTTGGCCTGCTCTTATCGTTCCTAAAATATGCCCATTTAACGAGGGGTTATCACGAACAATAACATTGCTGGTTGTTTTCACATAAAATGTACTAGCTTCGAATTCTGCTTTGGCCTTGTTTTCACAATCTTGAATCGTAAGAGCAATAAATCCAAAAAGAACCAGAAAAAAGACCATTGCCCAGAAAGAGGGTTTGAACTCTCTTGCCCGTCCAATTTTCCTTCCACTATTATCATATATATCGTATTCCATACAGTGACCTCCAATCGTTGGATAGCTATAAACAGAATTAATAAGATGTCTTATATGGTGTCAATATTACATATTTACTTAACTAATGACAAGTATTTTGTATCTCTTAGTTGAAATTTTTGCCCAAAACGGAAAACCGTAAATCGAAAACCGAAGAATGCGTATTGTTTGCCTCTCGGACACCCACGGCGCACACGACGAAACTGACGTGCCCGACGGCGATTTGCTGCTGCACGCCGGGGACTTGTCGCGGCGGGGCAAGGAGCCGGAAATCATCGCGTTCAACAAATGGCTCGGCACGCTGCCACACAAGCACAAGGTGGTGGTGGCGGGCAACCACGACTTTTTGTTTGAACGCCAGCCTGACGTGGCCGAGGCATTGATTACCAATGCCATCTATCTGAAAGACAACGGAATAGAAATAGAAGGGCTGAAAATTTGGGGGTCGCCTATTACGCCGTGGTTCTACGACTGGGCGTTCAACCGCAGGCGCGGAGCGGACATCCGCCGCTACTGGGACAAGATTCCGCCCGACACCGACATCCTCGTCACTCACGGCCCGCCGCAAGGCATCCTCGACCGCACCGAACGCGGCGACCTCGTGGGCTGCCAGGACTTGCTGGAGGCGGTGTGGCGGGTAAAGCCGAAATTGCACCTGTTCGGACACATCCACGAAGCCTACGGCCAAATGGAAGCCGACGGCATCCGTTTCGTGAACGCCAGCATCATGAATGTGAACTACTTTCCCGTCAACGCGCCGATTGTAGTAGAAGTAAGCCCCCCAACCCCCGAAAGGGGAATTTGAAAGGGGAATGCGGATTTCGGATCCCGACAAGTCGGGACGGCGAAGCCAATGCGGAAAAGATAGCACACGGATTGGACGGATGAAACAGATTATACCGAATCAAAATCCGTTTTTTTATCCGTTTCATCCGTCCAATCCGTGTGCTATTGACAGCGTTTTGAGCAAATTTTGCCCAAAACGCTTTCCACTTCCTGCCAACTGCCACTGCCTACTTTTCTGACCTCTGACCTAGAATTCCGCGTTTTGCGGCGTACGGGGGAACGGAATCACGTCGCGGATGTTGGTCATGCCGGTGACGAACAGCATCATCCGCTCGAAGCCCAAGCCGAAACCGGCGTGCGGGGCGGTGCCGTATTTGCGCGTTTCCAAATACCACCACAGGCTTTCTTCGGGAATGTGCTGTTCCTGAATGCGCTGGTACAATTTGTCGTAGCGTTCCTCCCGCTGCGAGCCGCCGATGATTTCGCCGATGCCCGGAAACAGCACGTCCATTGCGCGGACGGTCTTGCCGTCGTCTTCCTGTCGCATGTAAAACGCCTTGATTTCCTTCGGGTAATGCGTCAGAATCACCGGCTTCTTGAAATGCTTCTCCACCAAGTACCGCTCGTGTTCCGACTGCAAATCAATGCCCCAACTCACCGGGTATTGGAACTGCCCTTTCTGCGCTGGTTTTGATTTCAGCAGAATATCCACCGCCTCGGTGTAGGTGAGCCGCTCAAACGGATTGTCCAGCACAAACCGCAGTTTTTCGAGCAGTGGCATGGGGCTGCGTTCTTCTTGTTTTTTGTTCTTTTCCTCCTCGACCAAGCGGTTTTCCAAAAACGCCAGGTCGTCGGCGCAATTTTCAAGGGCGTAGCGGATGATGTATTTCAAGAAGTCCTCGGCCAGATTCATGTTGTCTTCAAGGTCGAAGAACGCCATTTCCGGCTCAATCATCCAGAACTCGGCCAAGTGGCGCGTCGTGTTCGAGTTTTCGGCACGGAACGTCGGCCCGAACGTATAGATTTTCGACAAGGCCAAGGCTCCCAACTCGCCTTCCAATTGCCCGGAAACGGTCAGGTTGGTGGGCTTCCCAAAGAAGTCCTGCTTGTAGTCCACCTCGCCCGTTTCGGTCAGCGGCGGCTTGATGGGGTCAAGCGTCGTCACGCGGAACAT
>JALOMD010000007.1 GCA_025455595.1 Cytophagales bacterium
CACATGCTTTAGCCTGTGCGCCGCCGTAGGCGGGTTTAGATGTTTCCAAACATACTATTTTGCTGTAGCAAAGAAATCCTGACGGATTTCGCACAGGCTGAAGCATGTGCTACAAACACAGGCGTTTTAGGCAAAATTTGCTCAAAACGCCCTGTAGATTCAGTTTTTCAAAAGCTGAACGAAGTGAAGTCCCGCCATCGGCGGGGATACTATTTTTCAAACCAGGTTCACAGAGACATGAAAGCCATCTTCTTATTCCTGATACCGCTTTGGGCCTTGGCCCAACAAACGTCGGAAATCCGCATTTCCGACGAAAAGCAAACCGCCGCCACGCCGCGTCTTGTCACCGATGCCAACCAAAATCCTGTCCTGAGTTGGACAGAGAAAACCGGTGAGGAAGCAAAGTTTTACTACGCTGTTTCGACGGATGGAGGCCGCACATTTGGCAAGAAAATCCAAGTAACCGCGCCGACCGACATTTCCGTTCATGCCGAAGGAATGCCCAAAGTCGCGTTCAAAGCCGACGGAACCGTCATCGCCACGTTTGAACGCAAGTTCCCGACCGAAGACGCACCACGAGCCAGCAATTTGTACTATGTGTTGTCGCGCGACAACGGACGCACTTGGACATCGCCGCAGTTCCTTCACGCCGACACCACCGCCGGGAAAGGCCACTCCTTCTGCGACCTCACCCGGCTGGCCGACGGCGAAATCGCGGCGGCGTGGCTGGACGTGAAAACGCACGAAAAATCCGGCGGACGGACAGTGAAATTCGCCAAGACGCAGCCCGGCGGCGGTTTTGGCAAGGAAGTGTTGGTGGACAAAAAAGCCTGCGAATGCTGCCGCACGAAGGTTTTTGCCGCACCTGACGGCGACATCCACGTCCTGTACCGCGACCTCAGCGGCGACAACATCCGTGACATCAGCCGGGCCGTTTCCACCGACGGCGGCCGCACCTTCACCGACCCGGCCACCATCCACGCCGACGAATGGCAAATCAACGGTTGTCCGCACACCGGCCCGTCGGTGGCGCAGGCGGGCGACAAACTGTACGCAGCTTGGTTCACGGGCAAAGACAGCAAGGAAGGCGTGAAAGTCTGCGAAATGCCGTCGGGCAAGGTGGTGCATCACATCAACCGCACGGCAGCGCGACACCCGCAGTTAGCTGCTCTATCAGATGGCACATTAGCCTTGGTGTGGGACGAAAGTTTCAAGATCGGCGAGGAGTATTTCCAGCGCATCGGCTTGTGGGTGCGGCAGCCCAACGGCACGGAGAAAACGACCTACCTCACACCCGCCGACGTACGTTCCACGTATCCGGTTTTGGTGCCGGTGGACAATGGGTTTCTCATTGCTTACGAACAGATTGTCCAGCCAAATACGCCGACAAAAATCAGTTTCCAGACTTGGCGAAAACCGGCCAAGTTGCAAACTCCGCAACAATCGGAAACGCCTGCCGACGGGAAAGGCACACGCTGACAACCTGACGACGAATCGCTTTTTCAGCGTTTTGGGCATTTTTTGCCCAAAACGCTTTTTTGTTTCCCGACGCGATTCATTCACAGAATCTCATATCTTTGTCGTCATGAGGCAAACCATTCTCTCGCTGCTGGTCATGGCTGTGCTGCTGCAATCGTTCGGCAGCGTGGGGGTGTTCGTTTCGTTCAAACTCAACCAAGGCTACATTGCCGCCAAACTGTGCGAGAACAGGGCCAAGCCGAAAATGCGCTGCAACGGCAAATGCTACCTGGCCAAAAAACTGAAACAGGCCGAACAACAGCAACAAGCCGACAACCAGAAATCCAAAGCTGAGTTGAACTGGATTTGCGAGGCGTTTTCGGCGATTTTCGCCCAAAACGCAATCCAACCATCGGTGCTGCACCACACCGCTTTCCACATCTGTTCTCTGCCCAGCGGCAATCCCGGCGGCTGCTTCCACCCGCCTTCGGTGGCGTAATCCCATCTTCTCGGCCAAGCCGCTTTTGCGGTTCCCGCTGGGTATTCCCTTCCTTTTCGGTTTCACAAGCATTGGATTTGTGTACGGCTTGAGACCGTGCCTGCGCCAGCACACGCTGCCCGGCGGAATTCGTTCGCGTGGACGAAATTGCCAGTCGCCGGAACCCGTGGTGCTTGGTTTTTCAAATAAACGCCCAAAACGGTCGAAAAGACGGTTGTCGGGTCACTGTTCCATACCAAAACTTCATAGCCATGAAACTCGCATTCTTTTGTTTGTTCGTATGCCTTCTGTATGCAACCGCTTGCAACCGCTCGGACCAAACGGAACAAAAACACAGCCACGCCGCCATGATGAAAAAAATGGACGAGCCGAAAGTGAGCATCCAGACCGTAGGCATTCTGCTTTACGACGGCTACAACACGCTGGACGCGGTAGGCCCGTACCAAGTGCTTTCGGAGTTGATGGGTACACGCGTGTTCTTCGTCGCCAAGCAAAAAGGCTTGGTGCGCAACCAAGGCGGCGTGCAAATACAGGTGGACACCAGCATGGCCGAAGTCAAACACTTGGACATGCTGGTGATTCCGGGCGGCTTCAAGGAAACCTACCTGATGACAAAAGACACCTCGGTATTGAACTGGATCAGGCGGATTGACCGCACCAGCACCTATACGGCCAGCGTTTGCACCGGAGCGTGGGTTTTGGGAGCCACCGGCTTGCTGCAAGGCAAGAAAGCCACCACGCACTGGTATCGCGCCAAGGAAATGCTGGAAAAGTACGGAGCCGATTTCGAGCCGAAACGCTGGGTGCGCGACGGCAAATACTGGACTTCGGCGGGCGTGACGGCGGGCATGGACATGAGCTTGGCCGTGGTGCGGGAAGTACGCGGCGAGCCGTACCTGAAAGCCGCCATGCTTGACTTGGAGTACGACCCGCAACCGCCCGTTGTCGGCGGCTCGGTGGCCAACACAGACCCGGAAACCGTGGAGATGATGCGCCAAATGTATGACTTCGGCCTGCGGGACGTGATGCCCGCCGAGCAGAAACAGAAATGAAGCGTTTTGAGCAAAATTTGTCGAATTTGAAAACCCAACAACAAGATGTTTAACGAAACCAAACAACTGCTTTCCGTAGTGTTGCTGACCACCGGCTTGGCTGCCTGCACGCAAGCCAACCGCGAACATCAGCACGGTAATGCCACCGGAGAACCGAAAATAGACTCGCTGAAAAGTACGGTGATGGCCGTCCACGATTCGGTGATGCCCAAAATGGACGAAATCATGAACTTGCGGCTGGCCGCCCAAGCCCGATTGCGCCAACTCGACAGCGCGGCACAAACCGACCCGAACCAACGCACGCAACTGACCGAACTGATGCGCCGCCTCGATGCCGCCGACGAAGCCATGATGCAGTGGATGCAAGCCTTTGACGGCCAAATGAACAACAAAAACACCGAGCAGAAAACGGCCTATCTGCTGGCTGAAAAAAACCGCATTGACAGCGTGCGAAACCTCATGCTGGGCAGCATCGCCGAGGGCAAGCGGTTGCTGCGTTAAAAGAGTCGTTAGTCTTTGGTCATTAGTCTTTAGTCTGACAGGCGTTTTGAGCAAAAATTGCCCAAAACGCCTGTCTAAAAACCAATTCGACATTCATCATTTAAAACCAATGAACTCATACAACATTCTCAGCAATGTACTGACAGTCAGTCTTTTGTCCTTACTCGCCGCCTGCGACCAAGGCAAGGGCCTGCCCATTCTCGGCCCGGTGCATACTGAAAACGGCCGGACGGTTCACCATACGGTGCCGCCGTTTGCCTACCGCAACCAAGACAGCGTGCTGGTAACCGACCAGACGCTGCGCGGCAAGGTTTACATAGCCGATTTCTTCTATTCGCACTGCCCGACCATCTGCCCCATTGTCAAGAAAGAATCCGTGCGGGTCTATGAGAAGTTCAAGGAAAATCCCGAAATTGTATTCTTGTCCATCACTCTTGACCCCAAGCACGATAACGTGGCGTTTTTGAAAGACTACGCCGCCAACCTCGGGGCCGACAGCAAGCGGTGGCACTTCCTGACCGGCGACCGGGCGGCTACGTACCAACTGGCGCAGAAAGGCATGCTGGTGACGGCACTGGAAGACAAAAACGAACCCGGCGGCATTGTCCACAGCGGCGCGTTGATTCTCGTTGACCGGCAGGGCCGCATCCGGGGATACTACGACGGTACGAAATCCGAGCAGGTGACGAACTTGATTTACGACATTCCGAAACTGCTGGAAGAACCGTCGGAAGGTGAGTGAAAACCGCAAGCATTATTCAAAAAACGGTGCTTGTTTATGAGGTTGTTTAACATTCGGTTTGTCCAATGCGTCCCGATCTGTCGGGACGCGAGCCTTTTGTCTTTGGCGAGCCTGTGCCTTCGGTCAGCCGCACTGCGTCAGACCTGCGCACAAAAGCGTTTTGGCCGATTTTTGCCCAAAACGCCATTTCACATCGCTGACGGCTCACAACTGAATCCGCTTTTTGTACGTTTCGGCATTTGTCTTTTGCACAAACAATCCGTTTCTCAAACAGTTGCACAATACGCACCCGATTGTGTTTCGTTATGCCAATAAGCCTGCTTGGTTTTGGCTACAGAATATCAGCACCATTCAACCACACCAACCCAATACCTCCATGAAAAAAACCTCTGTTTATATTGCCGTTTGCTTGGCAGTGGCCTTGCTGGCAAGTTGCAACAACAACGACGAACCCGCCGCCACGGGCAGTGTGCGGTTCCAGTTCAGCCACGTGGTGGGCAACGAGCCGTTGCGCCTTAACAGCACCGAATACACCAACGCAGCCGGTGAGCCGTTTCGGGCAAAAATGTTCAAATACTACGTGAGCAACATCCGCTTCCGCCGGGCCGACGGCACCGAATACGCCGAGCCGGAAAGCTACCACTTGATTGACGAAGCCGCCGCAGCCAGCAAAACCGTCACCGTAGCCAACGTGCCCACCGGCGACTATATCGCCGTGCGATTCATTCTCGGCGTGGACAGCGTACGCAACTTTTCCGGTGCCCAAACCGGTGCCCTCGACCCGATGAACGGCATGTTGTGGGACTGGAACACAGGGTACATCTTCACGAAATTCGAGGGCACCTCGGAGGCTTCGCCCGAACGCGACAAGGCGATTGTCTATCACATCGGCGGATTCAAGAATCCGAACAACATCCGCACCGTTTCGCCGCCGCTCAACGGCAAACTGGCCGTGGCCGGCAACAGAGTCACCAGCCTCAATTACCGGGTTGACGTGGCACAGATGTTCGCCGCCCCGACCCGGATCGAGTTCGCGAAAACGCCCACTTTGATGTCTGGCCCGCGCACCACGCAAGTGGCCGACAACTGCGCCAACATGTTTCTCGTAACGTCCATCACCGCCGCCGAATGAATACCGTCCGTAACCGATGGCTCCTGTTCTGGTCGCTGGCCGCCGTGTGGCTGCTTTACGCAGGCGGTTGCCGCCCCAGCGACCCGGAACCGGCCACGCCGCCCGCTCCCGGCTATGAGTTGACCGTTCCGCGCAACTTTCCGGCCCCGAAGTTCACCTTCGGCGAAAACCCGATTACCAAAGACGGTGTGGAACTGGGTCGCTTCCTGTTCTTCGACCCGCGTCTGTCGAGCAGCGGCACCATTGCGTGCGGCACTTGCCACCGCCAACTGTTCGCCTTCGCCGACCACGGCCACGACAAAAGCCACGGCGTAAACGACCGACGCGGCGAACGCAACACGCCCGCCCTGCAAAATTTGGCGTTCATGCCTGATTTCATGTGGGACGGCGGCGTGACGCATATTGATTTTTCGCCGCTGAACGCCATCCAGAATCCTGCCGAGATGGACGAGACCGTGGCAAGCATCTTGGACAAACTCAAAAACACGCCCGCCTACAAGCCCAAGTTCCGGGCGGCCTTCGGCAACGACAGCATCACCTCGCAGCGGATGCTGAGGGCCTTGTCGCAGTTCATGGGTCTGATGGTGTCATCCAACTCGAAGTACGACAATTACGTGCGGGGCGAGAACGGCATCGCCCTGAACGGCAGCGAAACGGCGGGCCTGCGGCTGTTCCAGCAAAAGTGCGCCAGTTGCCACGCCACCGACCTGTTCACCGACCACTCGTTTCGCAACAACGGCCTCGATGCCACGCCCGCCGACCTGGGCCGCGAACGCATCACCAACAACCCCGCCGACCGGGGCAAGTTTCGCGTACCCAGCCTGCGCAACGTGGAACGCACCAGTCCGTACATGCACGACGGCCGCTTCGTCACGCTAAACGACGTGCTGAACCACTACGCATCCGAGGTGAAAGACTCCCCCACCCTCGACCCGCTGCTGAAACAGAACGGACGGCTCGGCATCCCGCTCACCGCCCAAGAGAAGCAGGACATCATTGCCTTCTTGAAAACCCTCACCGACCCGAGTTTCTTGGTGGACAAACGCTTCGCCGACCCCATCGGCACGGCAAACCAGCGGTAAGAAGCGTTAAGCGTCCAGGTAAAAATGTGGATTATGTGGGATGGTTCACAAGGGTGTACGTATTTGCTTTGTGCCCCTTGTGTACAACCTGACTGACCAATTCAAAATGTATCGGTCAGTCAGGTTGTACACACGTGCCTTTGCGTGCTTTGCGGTTTTCTTTGCGCCTTTGCGTGAAAGATGGCTCGCAAAGCACGCAAAGACTTTCGCAAAGGGCGCAATGATGGGGGCAACTTAATAGAGTTACTTTAGGCTGACAATCAGACAGTTAAAGAAATGAAATTTGTCAAAAGATGCTTAAAACGGTTTTTTGTACAGAGAAACGCACTACCGTTTTGAGCAAAAAGTACCTAAAACGTTGATAATCAACGCAAAGTAACTCTAATTAGCCAATACAGCTAACCACTAACGGCGAAGTACTTATCTCCGTTCTTTCCACCCGCTACTGATTTGCGTGTCTTTATTCAGCCAGTACCGCTTCTGTCTCTATCACCGGCGTTTGCTCCGTACTTTCGAGTACCTCAATCCGTGGCGGAATAAGCTTGTACATCACTGGCGTAACAATCCGCGAAAGGATGGTTGAACTCAGCAAGCCGCCGATGAGCACCAAAGCCAGCGGCGAAATCTGCGGATTGGGATTCAGAGCCAGCGGAATTAACCCACCAATAGCCGTAAGCGAGGTAAGCACTACGGGCAAGAACCGGATTTCGCCAGCTTGCTCAATAGCTTTGTTCAACGCAACGCCTTGTTGGCGCAACTGATTGGTGAAATCCACCAGCAAGATCGAGTTTTTCACTTCAATCCCCGCCAGCGCGATAAAACCGATGATGGCGATGAACGACATGGAATTGCCCGTCAAGAAAAGCATGGTCACGCCACCGACAACTCCCAGCGGAATCACCGACAATACAATCAGCGTTCCTTTGAGGGTTTTGAACTGCAAAATCAGCACGGCTATGAACAGGAAGACGGTGATCAATATCACAGTGATGAAATTGCCACCAAAGGCATCGCCTTCGCTTTCGGCCTCACCAGCCAGCTTGTACGTATAGCCGACGGGCATTTTCAGTGCGTTCAGTTTGGGTACAACGTCTTTTAGGATATTGTTGGCGAGTACGCCGTTGCGGGTGTTAGCCGTGATTTTGGCAAAGCGGTTTTTGTTGAAATGGTTGATTGTGGTAGGCGATGTCTCGAAGGTCACTTTCGCCACTTGCTCCAGCGGAATGGGCGTGCCGGCGGCATTGTTCACGAACAGGTTTTCAAATACGCGCAAAGTGGCGAATTTGTCACGAGCCACGTTGATGATCACGTCGTATTCGTCGCCGTCTTCGTCGGAAAACGAACCCACTTGCAGGCCCGCCACCGCCAGCCGGACAGTTTTATCAATGTCGGCCGTCAGCACGCCCAGCGTCCGGGCTTTTTCACGGTCAATGTTCACCTTCACATCGGTTTTCAGCGTATTCAGTTCGTTATTGACGTAAATGGTGCCGGGATTGGATTTCACAATCTGCTCCACTGAATAGGACAATCGGCGCAGCGTATCCAGATTGGGGCCGAACACACGGATGGAAATGGGCGATTCGACGGGCGGCCCTTGCTCAAAATCCTTGACCTCGATTTTGGCGAACGGAAAATCAGCAAACCGGCGGCGCAGGTCTTCAATCACTTGCTTTTTCAGCGTCGGTTTTGTGCCAGCGGGCAATTGCACAAACACTTGGGCAAAATCTACTTTCTCTTCTTGTTGCGCCACGTTGTAGTAAATCTGCGGATTGCCTTTGCCGACATTGGTGGTGAAAAACCGGATGCGCGAATCGCGGGTCAGGCTGTCTTCAATCATGCGTGCGATGCGGTTGCTTTCGGCCAAACTGGTTTGTTGCGGCATTCGGACGTTGATTAGGAAAATGGGTTTTTCGGACGTGGGAAACAGTTTGAAACCAATCACCGGAAACAGCCCCAACGCCGCCACAAACAACCCGAACGACACAACCAGCGTCAGTTTGGGATGCCGCAAGGCTTTGGTCATCAACCGCGAATAACTGACGCTGATGCCTTTTTGCAACAGGCGGAGTGCCAAATTCCCTTCGCTGCTGGTGTGGTTTTTCAGAAACACGTTACTCAGAAACGGCACCATTGTCAGCGAAACCAGCATGGAGGCCAACACGCTAAGAATCACCGCCATCGGCAGGCCGCGCACAAATTCGCCGGGGCCGCCGGGCAGGAAAATCAGCGGTAGAAAAGCGATAATCAGCGTGGCGGTGGTGCCCAAAACCGCCATTGTAATTTGTTGTGTGGCCTTGATGACCGCCTCGCGTTTCGAGTAGCCGTCGCGCAGCCAACGTTCGATATTCTCGACCACCACAATTGAGTCGTCCACCAGCAGTCCCAGTGCCACCACCAGCCCCACAATGCTGAGTTGGTTCAGCGAAAACCCGAATGCGTTCAGCCCCACGATGCCCAATCCCAACGACAGCGGAATGGCAATCATCACAATGCCCGAGGCCCGCAAGCCCAGCGGCAGCAAGGTGAACAGCACCAGAAAAATCGCAATGGCAAAATCAACGCCAAGGGCGTTCAAACGGCCGGCCACGTTGTCGGCTTGGTCAAAATAGCTGACCAGCTTGATGTTAGCGGGCAGGGTTTTCTCAAACGCGGCCACCACCGGCGTGTATTGTTTTTGGGTGGTTGCAATGTTCACGCCCACTTTCTGCGCGGCAGTGACCAGCACGCCCCGGTGTCCGTTTACGCGGGTAATGTGTTTTTCGGTCTCGTTTTTGAAACCGATTGTCGCCACGTCGCGCAGGTAGGTGATGCGGCCGTTTGCGTTATAAATCACAGTGCCGGCAATGTCTTCCACATCCTTAAACCGTCCGCTGGTTTTCACATTGAAAGTTTTCGCACCGGCATTCACACTTCCGCCCGGAATGTTGGCATCTTCGCTTTGCAGGCTCCCCACCACGGTGGTCAATGGAATGCGCAATTGCGCCAGTTTGTCAAGTTGCACATCCACCCGCGCCACTTGCTCCGGTGCACCCGAAACTTTCACTTTTTTAAGATCGGTAATTTTTTCCAAGGCTTCCTTCAAGTCTTCGGCGTATTCTTTCAGTTTTGCCAGCGAGGCCGTTTCCGACACCAACGCCACTTGAATGATATTCACGTCCGACGGGTCCACTTTGCGTATTTCCAAGCTGTACAGGTCATTGGGCAGGTCGCTGCGCAATCCGTTCACCTCCCGCACCACTTCCTGGTACTTATTGTCCACGTTGACCCCGTATTTGAATTCGGGCTGAATCACGGCCAGCCCGTCCTCAATCGTGGTGACGATTTTTTGAATGTTTTCCAGTTCGTACAACTTGTTTTCGATGGGCTTTACCACCAGTTCCTCCATGTCTTTGGGCGTGGTGCCGGGATAAACCGCCACTATCGGAAACTGCGGCGGGTTGATTTGCGGGTCTTCGGCGCGGGGCATGGTCAGTAGCGTCACCGCCCCCACCACCGCCACCATCAGGAACAGCACCAGCGTGAACTGGTAGTTTTTTACGGAAAAATTGGTCAAGTTCATGGCTGTATCAGTTGACGATTTTGATGATAGACTTTTCGTTGAGAAACGCGCTGTTCGAGACGACCACTGCCGTTACTTTTTCCAAGCCCTGCTTCACTACGACTTGCTGTTCGTCGAAACGGTCGATTTGGATGGGGACGCGCCTGACGCGGTTGTTGCCTGCCGGAACGAACACGAAGGCATCGCTGCCGTCGGCTTCCACCAACGCTTCGTAAGGAAGCACCGTGTAGGAATTGTTTTGGCTGGTGTAGATGCGAGCCTTGCCGAACATCCCCACCGACGGAGTGACATTGCCGAGGTCGAGCTTGATTTCCACTTGGAACGTGCCACTGGCCGGATCGGCGGCGGTCGGTTTGCGGAAGACGCTTCCGACAAACGTCCGGCCCGGAAAGGCATCAATCGTCACCTCAGCACGTTGGCCGATGGCCGCTGCCGCCCAGTCGCGGTCATTCAAACCCAGTTTCAGCACCCAGTTGCGCGAGCCGTTGGTTTCGTTGATGGCTAACACCGGCATCCCCGGCCCGATGACTTCGCCTTCGTTTGCCAGTTTTTTGGTCGCCAGCCCGTCGGCATTGGCATAGATGTAAGCGTACTGTCGGTTGAAAGCCACCACATTGACGGTTTTCTGGGCGACATCCAGTGCGGTTTGGGCATTCTGCAATTGTTCCAGCGTCGCCACGCTGTCGCGGTACAGGTTGGCCACCCGTTGGTAGTCGCGCAGGGCCTTTTCTTTACCCAGTTCTGCCTGTTCCAGTTGGGCATCAATCTCGCTGGTTTTCAACGCAGCCAGCCGCTGCCCTTTCCTGAACGACTGGCCTTCTTGTACCCAAATGCGGTCAATCACGCCGCCGATTTTGAAGGCGTAGCGTGCTTCGTATTCGGTGGAAAGCAGCCCCGTGGCTTTTATCTCGGAGCCGAGCGAGGTGGATTGCAGGGACAACAGTTTGACGGCAATTGTTTCCGAAGCGTCGTCAAGCGGTGATTTGGCTTGTTCGGTTTTGTGGCATCCGGCCAGCGACCAACCTAACAGACCGAGCAAAAGCAAATTGTTTTTCATGGTTTTTGATGGTAACAAGTTGACAATGAGATGAATGTAAAACAATATTCACCGCCGCTGATGGGACTTCACTCCGTTCAGCTTTTGAAAAGGCAAAACCCCTATTTGGCTGCGGAGGGCGGATCTGACTTCGTCAAATTATCGTTTCGGATTTGGTTTGTAGGGCCGGGGTCAAGCCCCGCCCCTACGCGGCGTTTTGGGCAGTTTTCGCCCAAAACGCCTTTTGTCAATCTGTAACGACTTTGCTGTTCAACCTGAAATTTGTATCGTAGAATTTGTATCGCAGGAAATAGTATCTTTTAAAAGTCTAAAACCTCCAAGTCCTCAATCCAGGGCGAAGGAAGCATTGGCTCTTTCTACCTCGGCTTGGCGAATCCACACGTCAAAGCGGCTGATGTTAAGTTGCAGTTGGTCGGTGATGTACTGGTTTTGCGCGTCCAGCAGTTCGACGTAAATGGCTTGTCCTTCCTTGTAGAGCCGTTGCACGTCTTGATAATACTTTTGCGAAGCGGCCACTTGCGACAAAGCGGCGCGGTACTGCGCCAATGCCGCGTGCCGGGCGTTGATGGCCGTGGTCATCTGAAGCCGTAGTTGCTGCGTCACATAGCCGGTGTTGGCTCCAATGGCGAGTCCGTCGTACTGGGCCTGTTTCACGCGGTGTTGGTTGCGTCCGCCGGCAAACACGTTCCAGTCCAGCGAAATTCCAGCGAAGTAGTAAGCGGTTCGGTTATTCACCTGAAAATCAAACGCTTGCGAACCCAAATCGGCAAAGGCGTTGAGTTTAGGAATGCGGTAGCTTTGCGCCAGTCCCACCAAATTGTGATTGATGGCCTGCGCTTGGTTCAGCTTTGCGAGTTCTTCGCGCCCAGTGATGGTTGTGTCGTTTTCGAGCAAAGCCGCGTTTGGCACACCCGCCACCGAGTCAATGGCAATGTCGGCGTAGGGTGGACGGTTGATCAGGAAATTTACATACGCCTGCGCCGATTGCTGCGTTTGGTGCGCTGCTTCCAATTGCGCCTCTATCTTGGTCACCTCGTTGGTGCTGCGGATGACGGCCGTCCGGTTCGCCTTTTGGTTGTTGAACAGAGATTCGTTAATCCGTTGGTTTTCAAGCACTAACCGCCGCACATCGTTGTAAATGCGGACGGATTCGGTGGCTTGCAGAAAGCGGTAGTATGCCACTTTTATTTCTTTCGCCAGTTCTCGTTTGTAAATGTCAATCTCGGTGCGTTGCAAATCGTACTGCTGCTGTTTGATGCGTTTGTTGTAATTGATTTCGGCGTTGATAACCGGATACGTGGTGCGCAGTTTGGTGTCGTAGAAATTGTTGGGATTGAGCAGAATTCGCTGGTTTTCGACTTGCGGAAACGCCCGGCTGTCGGTCATTCGGTTGAGGGTATTATAAACCGGATTGAGCAAGTCGCCCACGGGAAAATCCACCGTTCGGCCGCCGGCCGCAACCGTGTAGGTGGTGTTGAAACTGACGTTGGGCAGAAACAGGGCCTTGGCCTCTTTGAGGGCGTACAGGTTGCGCTGGAGCACAAAGTGCTGCTGTTTCAGACTTTCGTTGTTGTCAAACCCCTGCCGGATGTAGGTGTCCAAATGAGACTGTGCTTGCACGGCTACGGCGAACACCAGTGCGAGTAGGGTAAGGAACGACTTTTTCATTGAACTGAGATTTAATATTGAACAATGTTCATTATAAGCGCAAAAAAAATCATAGTTTGTCCAAAATCCTTAAAAATTCGGCATAAGCTTCTGCAGGCGGGTTTTCCAAACCCGTAATCGAAGCCCGCCGCGAAATGACCAAACTGCACATGCCATGCACCATGCTCCAAATCATATAAGCCAGCGGCAAGGCAGAATGCCCGCCAAAATAACCGATTTTCATACAGTCCTGCACCATGTCTCTCACAAAGCTGAAAGTGGCTTGCCCTTCGTTCCACTCATTGTTCCATGTTTCAATGAAATCCATCGGAGCTATAATGCTGAACATCAGATTGTACATCTCAGGATTTTCGTGTGCGAACTGAATATACACATGACCGGCCGCTTTGAGCCGTTCCATTGGATTGTTCACATGCATCAGTACCAGGAAGCGACTACGCAGTTCGGCAAACCCTTTGGTGTGCAAGGCGTGGAGAATTGCATTTTTGTCTTTAAAATAGACGTAAATCGTCCCGATGCTATACTCAACCGCATCAGCAATATTCCGAATGGTGACATTTTCTACGCCTTTCTCGGCAAACAACCGCATGGCTGCCTCCAGAATCAAACTTCTGAGTTCTTCTTTTTCACGTGCTTTTCTTTCGGTAACCCCCATGGCTTTTTTTTGAACGACACAAATTAAATGAACATTGTTCAGTATTCCAAATAAAATTAATTTATTTTTGAAACTTGAAATATGTTGAAGCTTATCTTACTTGAATTCTTTATGTATGTACTCGATGTATGTACTCGGCGAGAAGCTTTTTGCTGCGGTGCAATCGGCAGCAGTGTTTTAGGCATTTTTTGCTCAAAACGCCTTTTTCCCGTCCTGCATCGCGCCTGCCTGTCGGCAGACAGGGATTCGCACGGATATCGCGGATGGGCCTTTGGGTTGAAATTCGTGTTAAGCCCAAGGCAATCTATCCGCGCAATCCGTTTCATCCGGGATTATAAGACAATTTTGCCTAAAACGCCCATCAACACCCAAGCCACATCTTCTCACGTTTCGCCTGCTGTAATTTTCAATATTTTTTGAATTTTTCATCTTTTCGCAAACCATTTCAAAACACAAACCGTTATCCGTTTGGCAGGCAAGCGTGTGCCGATTTGAAAACCAAACGGCATTGCGTAGATTGCGGCCCGCACGCCCATGGCAGACATCAAGACCATACAAGCCCCTATTGCCGCCGAAATGGAATTGTTCGAGCTGAAGTTCCGCTCGTTCATGAAAAGCAACGTGATGCTGCTCGACCAAATCATGAATTACATCGTGAAGCGGAAAGGCAAGCAGTTGCGGCCCATGTTCGTGTTCCTGACCGCCAAAACCTGCGGCGAAGTCAGCGAAGCCACTTACCGGGGGGCCGCCTTGATCGAATTGCTGCACACAGCCTCACTGGTACACGACGATGTGGTGGACGACTCGAACTACCGCCGGGGATTTTTTTCGGTGAACGCCCTGTGGAAAAACAAAATCGCCGTGCTGGTAGGGGATTTCTTGTATTCTCGGGGACTGCTGCTTTCCATTGACCACAATGACTTTGATTTGCTGCGAATCGTGTCGCACGCGGTACGGGAAATGAGCGAAGGCGAACTACTGCAAATGGCAAAAGCCCGCCGATTAGACATTACCGAGGAGGTTTACTATGAGGTCATCCGCCAGAAAACGGCTTCGTTGATTGCCTCCTGCTGTGCCGTAGGGGCCAGTTCGGTGGATGCCGACCAAACCACTATCGAAAAAGCCCGTTTGTTCGGCGAGAAGGTGGGCATCGCTTTCCAGATCAAGGACGATTTGTTTGACTACGGCACGCAGGAAGTGGGCAAGCCGCTCGGCATTGACATCAAGGAAAAAAAAATGACCTTGCCGCTAATTTACGCCCTGAACCAAGCGTCTTGGCTAAAGAAACGCGAAATCATCTATACCATCAAAAACCAGAGCCACAAGCCCCGCAAAGTGGCCGAAGTGATTGATTTCGTGAAGCAAAGCGGCGGCATCGAATACGCCACGCAAGTGATGAAAACCTACCAAGACGACGCGCTTGACATCCTCCACACCCTCCCCGATTCGGAAAACCGCCAAGCCTTGGAGCAACTCGTCCGCTACACCATCGAACGGACGAAGTGACAGCCCGCACGGCGAATTTCGGAAGTCGGAGGGCGGAATGCGGAATGAAGGCGTTTCGGGCATTTTTTGCTTAAAACGCAAGGCCTCACCCCCCGGCCCCTCTCCCGTCAGGAGAGGGGTGTGCCTTGCGGCAAGCCAAGCCTTTCATCCGAACGTGTTTGTTACAAAAGGCTCGTTGGATTGAAGAGTCACCCCTCTCCCTTGGGAGAGGGGCCGGGGGTGAGGGTTCACCAGCGTTTTAGCCGTTTTTTGCCTAAAACGCAGTTTGGGCAACACCTGTAGCATTTCTCCGCACTAATCCGCAACTTTGCTGCCACAGCTTAACCAAATGAATGCCGGTACGTTCCCGAACAGGACACCGCAAAACCGCCCTATTTTAAAATTCGATGACCCTATCCGCCCAATTGCATGCCATTTCGCCCGTTGACGGCCGCTACGCCGCCCAAACCGAGTCCCTGCGGGCGTATTTCTCCGAAGCCGCCTTGCTGCGCTACCGCATCCGGGTGGAAATCGAGTACTTCATTGCCTTGTGCGAACTACAATTGCCGCAACTCGAAGGCTTCCCGAAAGACACCTACGCCCTGCTGCGCAACGTTTACCAGAACTTCAGCGAGGCCGACGCGCTGCGCATCAAGGAAATCGAGAAAGAGACCAACCACGACGTGAAGGCCGTGGAGTATTTCATCAAAAGCAAACTGGCCGCACTGGACTTGAGCCGCTACGAGGAATTCGTGCATTTCGGCCTCACTTCGCAAGACATCAACAACACGGGCGTGCCGCTGCTGCTCAAGGAAGCGGTGCAGCAAGAAGTGAAAAAATACCTGTTCGACATCCTGCACAACCTCTACGCCTTGGCCGAGACGTGGAGCAACATCCCGATGCTGGCCCGTACGCACGGACAACCGGCTTCGCCCACGCGGTTGGGCAAGGA
>JALOMD010000379.1 GCA_025455595.1 Cytophagales bacterium
TTGAACAAAGACTATGAGAAATCAGAAATAAACAGTCAAGCTATGTGTTATATCGCCATGATTCGAATCATGGCCAATCGGTTTTAAAACAGCTTCTAAATAACAGACCATCATTGATTGATGTTACGCACAAAATCAGGCAATACTACAAAAGGGTGCTTGCTGAATGCCTTGAAACCGTTTTGGGCATTTTTTGCCTAAAACGCTGCCGCAACATCATTTACTGTACTTCCTGTGTGCAACGGCACATTACACAAGAGATTCCCTGCAATCTGCCGCTTGTATTCTCACTCATCGTCGAAGCCGAGGATGTTCAGTTCGAACACAGCCCCCGATTGGTTGCCGCTGCGCGGATTGGGCACCAACGCACCAAGGCACAGTTGTATGCGTTTGGTGGCCAAGAAGTTGAAACCCAGCACCGAGACAGCCGTAGCGTTGTTGCCCGAAATAAAGTCGCCCATGAGTAACAATCGCTTGTGCAACGGGTACTCGAAGCCCACCAGCACACCTATGTTGTTCCCCTCTCCCACTGTTCCCCGGTCGGTCACGTACGGGCCGACGACAAACTTGACGTGGTGGCGCGGCTCATAGACCCACGTGTTGTAAGTGAAGTGCGACAGGCGCGGGTCGGTGCCGTAACTGAACGGATTGGTGCCTACCTGTGTGCCAATCGTCGTCTTTATTTTTTCTGACAGAAAGAAGAATTTCTGTGCCGTGACTTGGAACAGCGGCTTCATTGGCGCGGCCGGGTCGGCGTTGTTCGTGGTCAGGAAACGGTGTTGATTGTAATAGCCGTTCTGTCCGTCTGATTGGTTCCACCAGTCAATGTGTCGCCAGTCGGCTTTCAGGTTCAGTACGTTGGCCCCGATTTCCCAACCGCTGCCTAATCCCCACACAAAATGATTCTTTGACTCAGTGCTGTACAGGCTGTAAAAGTTGGTTTGGTGCTGAAAAAAGAAAGTTCCCTTCGGTGTCAAATCGCCGGCCGGTATGTTGAACAAATTCTGTTGCGCCGAGGACGTTAAAACAACTGCAAAAAAGCAGAAAAACAGGCTTGCAAAGCGTCGTTCTTTTGTGTATGTCCGATAGAAAAGTGTCATTAGATTGAAAATGGTTAAGGCTTGTCTTGTATGGAGTGATAAGTGATAAGTGATGAGTGTGAAAACAACCTTTTCGGCATAACGTTTTGGGCAAAAAACGCCCAAAACGCTTTCTGTCTCCCGATTTATATGTTTTGCATACTACTGGAGAAAAGAAGAAAGAGCAAAGAAAAAAGATTCAAGCCTGGCAAGACCTCTTTTCTCTTTCGTCTTTTCTCTTTTGTCCTGTGAACTGACCACTGACTACTAACGACTTTGCACTCAGTACTCACAACTTGTTCAAATCGCGGCGGAAGCGTTTGATCAGGTCGCGTTCCTTGCGCGAGACATCGTCATAGACGCGAGCCAGCCGCTCTATCATGGAAACCATGCGTTTCTTGGTGGCATCGCTGAGGGCATCGCGGCTGGAGGCAAACCGACGCATGGCAAAGCTGTACGATTCCTCGACCGTCGCGCCGTAGTAGTCTTGAATCAGGAAAGACCGCAACGCCAGCGGGTCGGCCGATTCTTCAAATATCCGTTGTATGGTTTTCACTTCGGAGGGCTGCAAGTGGCCGTCTGACTTGGCTACGGCGTACGCAAGGCTGCCCAATCCCATGCAAAGGTCTGGTTCGTCGAGCAAAGGCTGGCGGGAGGTTTTGGCGTTCATGTTTTCCGGTTGTTTTTGTTGATAGGAAAGCCTAATGTCCAATTGCGTTTTTATGTTTTGGGCTCTTCCGCCGGTTGCGGGATTCTTTGATTTTTGTTCAAAACGTTCTGTATTCAAAACGTCTTGTTTTCATTCGCTGCGTTTGAGGCGGCGATAGGCCACCCCAAACGTAAAAAATCAGCGAATGTTCAACCCCAGATGCGAATTTCCAAGTACAGAATCAGTTTTGTATCGTTCGCCCGACGGGTGTTGCCGTATTGGTTTCCGGCGAGAGAATCAGCGGCGAATCGCCGTTTGTCACGATGATTTTGCTGTTGGGCGACGTAGCCAATTTGTTGAAGGCTTCGATGGCCTTGAACTTGATGAGCATCGGGGTCAGTCCTTCGTTAATCAGTTTCTGTGCATCCCGCGTACCCTCGGCTTCAATAATGCGCCGCTGGGCTTCTTGCCGTTCTTTCTCCAGTACAAACTGCATCCGTTGCGCGTCCTGTTCGGCCTCCAGTTTTTCCTCGATGGCACGCGTCAGTCCGGCGGGCAAGGCGATGCTTTTCAGTAGCACCGACTCAATGTTGAAGCCACGGTCTTTGAGACTGTGCATCATCAAGTCGCGGATGGCCCGTTCGATTTCGGCCCGCTGCCCCGTGTGCATGTCTTTGGCGTAGTAGCGAGCGGCAATGTCGGCCACGGCCGAGCGGAACACGGGCAAAATCACCACTTCTTCGTAGCCCCGCCCGATTTTCTCAATGATTTGCGGAGCTTTCTGGCCTTCCACACGGTACAGAATCGAAACGTCCGACTGCACGGTGAGGCCCTCTTTGGAAGGAAGTCCGGCCCGTTACGCCCTCCTGCAGCGGTTCGGGCTTGATGCGGCCGAGGCGGCGTTTCACGCCTACTTCGCCTTGGCGCACCACGGTGCAACTGCTCAAAAAAACGCCCATCAGGACGGAAAACACCAATATGATTCGCGATTTCATAGTTGTAATCAAATTTAAGTGAATGGCAAGCAGTGTTTTTCCCGCTTGGTTGCCACAAAAGTAGGGCGGCAGTATTAGAATGGGGTTAAGAACGGATTAGAAACGGATTAGAATTTGGGGAAAGCGGTGTCCCGACGCATCGGGACACCGCCGTTGCGCAACAGCGGGGAATTTTGCAACTTGGCGAAGACTAAACACCCGATACCCAACCTTCCGGCATGGAAAAACCGCTCACGGCAGATGAAACTTTTGAAAAAACAGACTACACCACCAACCGATTGCCAACCGGCGAGTACGAAAACTGTGTTTTCAACCTATGCGACTTCTCGAACAGCGATTTGTCCGGCATCGTTTTCTCGGAATGCGTGTTCAACGGCTGCAACCTGAGCATGGCGAAACTCAAGAAAACGGCGTTGAAAGATGTGCGATTCAAAGACTGCAAGATGCTCGGCCTACGTTTTGAGGATTGCCACGATTTTCTGTTTGCGGTTGATTTTGACAAATGTATACTTAGCCATGCCTCGTTTTACAGCCTAAAGCTGAAGAAAACAGCATTCAAAAACTCAATCCTCCACGAAACAGACTTTACAGAAGCCGATTTGAGCAACGCCCTGTTTGCCAATTGCGATTTGAAAAGAGCAGTTTTTGAAAACACCATGCTGGAAAAAGCCGATTTCCGCAGTTCGTACAACTATTCTATTGACCCGGAACGAAACAAAATCAAAAAGGCAAAATTCTCCATGTCTGGTATTTTGGGTCTGTTGGAAAAGCACGACATTGAAGTGGAGTAAACATTAAACCAATCAGCGTTTTGGGCAAAAAATGCTCAAAACGCACTTGAACCCGTTTCTTTTCTTTTACCAAGGTCTGTGGCCCACAGACCTGATGTTTCCCATTTGCTGTCGGCCTTTGCGCCACCGGTCTCGGTGAGAAGCGTTTTGGGCAAAAAATGCCCAAAACGCTGATTGAAATCTGTTAATTTCTATCAAGATATTGACATCTGCCACGATGCAAAACCGCAGGAAATTCTTGAAAGCAAGCGGATTGGCTTACTTGAGCCTTGCCGTTCCGCATGAACCGACAAGTGGCAGTTTATCCAAACCCGCTCCTATTAGCAGTTTTACAGAAGAAAACATGAGCATCATCGGACAGTACGGCGAGTGGGCCAACAGAAGGCGTGATGGTTTCATTCCCACGCTCTCTTTCAGGAACAGACAGTTTTCTGACGTGACCGCTTGGCAAAAAACCGTTCGCAAGCAGGTTTTCGACAGAATGGGATTCCGGCCCATTAAAGAGAAACCGACTGTCACAGTGATTGAAAAAACGGAATACGATGGGCTGTACATTGAAAAAATTTCGTGGCAGTTGCCCTACGGCAGGCCAACCGAGGCCATTGTGCTGAAACCGGCCAACGCCAAAGGAAAGCTACCCGCCATCATAGCCCTGCACGACCATGGCGGCAACAAGTATTTCGGCACCAGGAAAATCGCCAAAACGGCTGATGCACAGCATCCGATGATGGCCGAACACCAGCGGTTGTACTACGGCGACCGGGCGTGGGCAAACGAAATGGCGAAGAAGGGATACGTGGTGTTGGTTCCTGACGCATTTACGTTTGGCAGCAGACGCGTGATGCTGCAAGACGTGCCTGTTTCGTTGCGCAATAATCTGACAGACGACGAGCCGGAGAAACAAACGAACATTGACGCTTACAACGAATGGGCCGGCAACCACGAACACATCATGGCAAAGTCGCTGTTTTCGGCGGGCACCACTTGGCCCGCCGTTTTCTTGGCCGAAGACCGCAAAGCCTTGGACATTTTGTGTGACCGCAGCGACGTGGACGCAAACAACATCGGCTGTTGCGGATTGTCGGGAGGCGGCTTGCGGTCGGTGTATTTGGGCGGTTTGGACAGTAGAATCAAATGCGCGGTGCCGGTGGGATTCATGACCACTTGGCGGGATTTTTCACTGAACAAGTCGTTCACGCACACGTGGATGACGTACATTCCGCTGCTACCCAACGAACTGGATTTCCCCGAAATCTTGGGGCTGAGAATTCCGCTGCCCACGCTGGTGCTGAACGACAAAGAAGATAATTTGTTCACATTGTCTGAAATGCACAGAGCGGATGCCGTTTTGGGCGAAGTTTACAAAAAAGCCAAAGCCGCAGACCGCTACCGGTGCAGCTTTTACGACGGCCCGCACAAGTTTGACGTTCCCATGCAAGAAGAAGCCTTCGCGTGGTTTGACAAATGGCTGAAATAAAATCCGCTTGACTTTGGCTTCCTCTATGGCGTTTTGGGCAAATTTTGCTCAAAACAGTTGGCAAAGCACATAAGTTTGCCCTATTTGTCCAGCAAATACCTATCAATTGTCTGTTCGAATTGCTTTTTCAAGACTTCGGATAATGCTTGCGCGTGATTGGGTGTGCTCGTCTTTAAATTCAGAATTGTGTCTTCAAAGCCTTTGGGCGTGTAAATGCGGCGGTAATTCTTGCCTTCGAATGTATT
Source organism: Cytophagales bacterium (assembly GCA_025455595.1). Lineage (GTDB taxonomy): Bacteria > Bacteroidota > Bacteroidia > Cytophagales > 172606-1 > Xanthocytophaga. The sequence goes on from JALOMD010000379.1 coordinate 5,237, forward strand.
TTTTCGGTGGATGCCTTCTGGCCTGGGAAATTTTGCAAAATCCTGTGAAGAAACAAACACCTGGTATTTACGGGTTTCGCCTGCGGCTGTTATCCAAGTACAGAAACCGCTTTCGTCCTTGAAAAACAAGAACGGCAAGTTGCCGGAAAGCTCCAACTCTATACCTGTAACTGTAAAGTCATCGTCCGCTTTTTCAGTGTATTGCTGTCGCAGGTACAGAAGTGGCTGCCTGACTACGGCAATATCCATGTATGGATTATGTACAGCAAAACGTTGCCAGTTCTCAGGAATAAAGCGTCTTTCTTTGCTGTTATACCAAAGTTGGTAAGGTTGTATTTTGAAGCCGCGTTCATCGGCCAATTGCAGGTAAACTTCTGCCAATTGGAAAAGCGAAACCGCCGGGCCGTAAATGCCCAGCGTACACTTCATCAATTCAGGGTTTTCCTGCTGCACCAGTGTTGTTTTCAATTGCCGGAATGCCTGTTGCCATGTTTGAAAATCTTTATACAATTGTGTTTTGTCTGTATCAATGCCATTGAGCAACAGGAAATTTTCGGTTTCCAGATGCTCAATCTGCCGATTCGCTTCGGCAAACGAGTCGCGGATTTCCATCAGTTCGTAATACTGTTTGCTTTGCCGTTCGTCCTGCCAGAATTCCGCTTCGCGGCGTTTGTCTTTCAGGCGCAGGCGTTTGCGTTCCAGTTGGTCTAATCGACTTAACAGACGGGCGTAGTAACTGCCGTTGCGGATGGTAGTGGCATCGCGTCGCTGCCGGGTGACTTGGTTGGTGAATTCAATGACCGTCATTTCAGTGGTTGAATCCACCGTCTGGGCCGTCAGGTGCATTTCGTTGCGGCGCGTGAGGCGAAAACGAACGTCTTTGCCTTCCAGCAACACCTTGATTTCCAGCGGAATCTCAAACTCGTACTGATTCAGTTGTTCCGACAGTGGCACTACGACTTTTTCCTGAATGGTGCGTTGCAGAAACCGTGCGCCGTATGCCCAATTGTAGCCTTCCGTACCGAGAAAATCCAACACGGATTTGTCAATGTCTATTGTCACATTGCGTCCATTGATACCTTCCCGCCGCTTTATCAATTCCATTTCTCTGTCCACAATCTGACGCACGATGGATTTCTCCAAAGGCGCAAACGCCAGAATCCGATCCAGACGATTGAACAGTTCGGGGCGGAAATAATTCTGCACTTCATTGATGAAATGCGCAATGGCTGTATTTTTCTGGTCTTTCGTCTCTATAAATCCAATTGTTCCCGTTTGGTACGTCCGCGCCCCGATGTTGGACGTGAGAATGATAATCGTGCTGCAAAAATCGGCCACCCGTCCGCGAGAATCCGTGAGGCGGCCTTCGCCGAGGATTTGCAGCAGCATGTCGTAAAACGACGGATGCTTTTTCGAGTTCATCGAACAACAGCACCGAAAAAGGCTCTTGCCGCACCGCCGCTGTGAGCAGCCCTTCACCGGAGGCGTGCAAGTCGCCAGTGAGGCGCAAAACCGACTGGTAGTCAGCGTATTCGCTCATGTCAAAGCGAATCATTTTCTGTCGGTTGCCGAACATGAATTCGGCCAGCACTTTTGCCATTTCGGTTTTGCCCACACCCGTCGGGCCGACGAACAGCAGCGAAGCCAGCGGCTTGCCGCGCCGAACCACCGCCGCCTTGATGGAAATTAGCAAGTCCAACACGGTTTGGATGGCCTCTTCCTGCCCGTAAATGTTCCGGTAGAAGAACTGGTTCATCGCCTCGAAATCCAGCGGACTGTCGGGATTGATCATGAATTCCGGCATACCGGTTTCTTGGCAAAAACGGGCGTAAATGTCTGGTTTTGTGACGGTTGCCTCGTGTTCTTTTTCCGAAATCAGGGCTTCGAGAAAGCGAATCGTTTTGCCCGGCAAACCCGAATACGGCGTGTACCACTGTTGCAGCCGCAGGATTTCGACGGTGGCGTTTTCGTGAACGGTTATCTTTTTTTGACGACTTTTCTGCGTCACTTTTTGCACCACAATCCGCCGGATGGTGTCGGCGGTCATTTCGGCGATTTTCACCTGCGTAAACAACGCCACGTAGCCCGGTGACCGCAGTTCCATCTGCGCCACTTCTTCGGGCGTAGCTTCGCTGATGACGGTAATTTCACCACGAGCAATGTAGTCGCGCAGGTAATCGGCCAGCGACATGGAGTTGCCGATGTATTGTCCCACTTCAAACAATTCGGCTAAGTTGCTCACATACAGCAGGTCGCCTTTGGTGCGGAGTTCGTTGCAGACGTAAGCCAAATGTTCCTCCCAACTGCCCAAGCCCATCAAGCGGTGCAGCAGTTGCGCCGCCGACACTTCCCACACCGATACGCCGCCCAAGCCGTGCTGATGCCGCTGGCTGACGAATTCATGAATCAACGTGGTTTTGCCCTTGCCCGAATCGCCGACCACCAATACGCTGCTCCGGTTGCGGCTTTGGAGAGCCGTGGCAAGTTGGTTGAATTCACTCGAAAGCCCGATCAGTTGCCCGGCATCGGGAGCCATCTTCTGCGCCACTTCCGGCAAAACGGCCTGTTTGCCCGCTTCGGCCATTTTTTCCAATTCGGCCAGTGTGTAAAACGTGAATTCCACAGGCACGCGGTGCAATTTCAAATCAGAAAACCACTGCGTGGTCAGCAATGACGGAACGGATTGCAGGCGTTTGTGACGAATAAATTCGAGCCGAATGTTTTCGACAACGTTTGTGCGTAGTTCTTCCAATGTTTTTCCGGCCGACTCCAAGCCCAAAATCGGCACAAACCCGACCCAATACCCGGCCTCGTTCTCGAAATAATACAGGTCAAATTCCAAAGCCAAATCAGGAAACAACTGTTCTTTGGAAGCATCCAACGCCACGGTGATTTTTTCGTATGTCAGTTCTGCTTGGGTCACGAAGTCCAGCATCCGGTCGTACAGCCCTTTCTTGAGTAATTTCTCTTGAATGGCATTGCTGACTTGTTTGCTCAGTTGCTGCGGAGAGGTGTTCATGCGCACAACTTCGGGCAAATGCAGCGGAAACAACATCCGGTTGCCGGATTGGTGCAACGCTTCGCCGATGAGCAGGTGCAGTTGGAGATGTTTCATGGCAAGACAGACACGCTTGGTTTCCCAATCATACGATTTTTGTTCGACAAAATATGTATTGGTTCTGATGCAGAATTCTGTAAGACTGGCGTTTTAGGCAAAATTTGCCCAAAACGGCTGACAATAAAAAACGCCGAAGACTTACCAGCCTTCGGCGTTTTCTGTTCCGTTATACAATTAGAAAATCATCTCACCGCCACACTTTCGTCTGCCGGGGTTTGGGCTTGTATGTGCGGAATCGGGTTGTTTGGCTTCACGAACGGACGGATGATGAGTCGCGTACCTTTGTCGTAGGTAAAATAGCTCCAGACCCAGTTGGCAAACACCACCAGTTTGGAACGAAACCCGATGATGTAAAAGATGTGGACAAACATCCAAGCCAGCCACGCCACCAGGCCCTTCAAATGCAGGCCGTTCGGAAAATCAACCACGGCGCGGTTGCGGCCAATGGTCGCCATCGCGCCTTTGTCGAAGTACTTGAACGGCCGCAGGGCTTCGCCTTTTGCCAAGCGGTTGAGGTTGCGGGCCAAGTGCCGCCCCTGCTGCATGGCCACCGGCGATACCATCGGCAGTCCGTTGGGCGTCTGGTCGGTTACATGGGCGGCAATGTCACCGAGGGCGTAGATGTTGTCGTAGCCTTGCACGCGGTTGTGTTCGTTCACCACGTAGCGGCTGCTTTTGAAAACGCTTTCCTCGCGCAGACCCGGTATCAGGTTGCCTTTCACTCCGGCCGCCCAGATCAGTGTGTTGCTGCGGATGGTGCTGCCGTCGCTAAGCACGGCGGTTTCGCCGTCGTAGCTTTTCACCACTTTGTTCAGCACCACATGCACGCCCATTTCCTCCAATGCTTCCAACGCGTGCTTGGACGATTTCTCGGACATGGCACCCAGTATTTTCGGGCTGCCTTCGATCAGGTAAATCTGCATCCGGTTAAAATCCAGTTCGGGATAGTCGCAGGGCAACACGTGTTTTTTCAATTCGGCAAAGGCACCGGCCATTTCCACGCCCGTCGGGCCGCCACCCACCATCACGTAGTTCATCAATCCTTCCATCTCCTGCGGGTCGGTGGTGAGCACGGCCCGTTCGAAGTTTTGCAACACGTGGCTGCGCAAGTCGAGGGCCTGCGGCACTTGCTTCAGCGGAAAGGAAGTCTTAGGCAAGTCCTGGTTGCCGAAATAGTTGGTCTTGCTGCCTACGGCCAGCACCAGCATGTCGTAGTGCAATGTTCCGATGGACGTAACCAGCAGGTTCTCTTCCGGCTTCACTTCCTGTACCATTGCCATCCGGAAATGGAAGTTCTTCTTTTTCTCGAACAACTGGCGCAGCGGAGCGGCGATGGAATCGGCCTCCAGCCCGGCGGTTGACACTTGGTACAAAAGCGGCTGGAAGGTGTGGTAATTGTGACGGTCAAGCAGCACCACTTGGTATTGCTTGTCGGAAAGCAGCTTGGCAAATTCAATGCCGGCGAAGCCTCCCCCTACTACCACGACCCGTTTCAGGCCGGTTCGGGGAATGCTGATGGACAGTTCGTTGGTTGGTATCATGAGTTTTGTAATGAACTAATGGTCAACACTTAAAAAACCGTACCCTTGCAGGCACGTAAGGCTCCCTCGAAACGGGTGAGTCACGCGGCAAAGGTAATGTTTGTTTTTATAATTTTCAAAAATTTCTGAAAATTTATTTTATACTTTAGGAAGATTCAATTGTTTACCTGCCGATGATTTTCTCCACAAAACTCCTAAAAGCCGCAGAAGTGGGTGGAAAACAAACTTTTATGGTTTACTTTTGCCGGTGCCAAGGTATGTATGCTTGGCAAATGTCAGGCATCCGTTCGGTAGTCCTTTCGGCAATGTCATCCGGCCAGCAAGCACTAACTAAACCATATGAAATACGACATCATCGTCATCGGTGGCGGCATTGTGGGTCTCGCCACTGCCCTTCGCTTGAAAAAGAACAAGCCTGATCTCCGCATCCTGCTCATTGAAAAGGAGAAACAGTTCGCCAAGCACCAAACCGGCAACAACAGCGGAGTCATCCATTCGGGCATCTACTACAAGCCCGGCAGCCTGAAGGCGACCAATTGCCTGCTTGGCTACAAAGAACTGGTCGAGTTCAGCAAAGAAAACGGCATCCAGTTCGAGTTGTGCGGCAAAATCATCGTGGCCACCAGCAAAGAGGAGTTGCCCGCCTTGGAAAACATTTACAACCGGGGCATCCAAAACGGCCTTTCGCAGATTCGGAAAATCGGCAAGGAGGAAATCCGCGAACACGAGCCGCATTGCAGCGGCATATCGGGCATCTGGGTGCCGTACACGGGCATCATTGACTACACCGACGTGACGTACAAATACGCCGAAGTATTCGAAAAACTCGGTGGCGAATTGAAAACCGGCGAAAAAGTGGTTGACATCAAGCACGTGAGCAGCGAAACCGAAGTGGTCACTGACAAACAGACGTATCGTACCCAGTTGGTGGTCAACTGTGCCGGTTTGTACTCGGACAAGATTGCCGCCCTGACGCAAAAGAACCTCAACGTCCGCATCATCCCGTTCCGGGGCGAGTACTACGAACTCAAGAAAGAAAAGGAACACTTGGTCAAAGGGTTGATCTACCCCGTTCCAGACCCCAATTTCCC
>JALOMD010000380.1 GCA_025455595.1 Cytophagales bacterium
TGAAACACTGGAAAACCCTGCACGCCGAAATGGTGCTTGACCACCGTTGGTACAAGGTACGTCGCGAAGAAGTGCAACTGCCCGACGGCCGCGTACTGGACGACTACTACCTCAGCGTGCGGCCCGAAGTGGCCGTGGTGTTTCCGCTTACGGCCAGCGGCGAAGTGGTGATGGTGCGGCAGTACAAGCACGGCGCGGGCGAAATACTGCTTGAACTACCCGGCGGCATTGTGGACGACACCGACGCGTCGCCGGAGGAGGCGGCCCGCCGCGAACTGCGCGAAGAAACCGGCTACGTCAGCGACGACTGGACGCTGCTCGGCACCGTCCACGACGACCCGACCAAGAACACGAACCGCTTTCACCTGTACTTGGCCCGCAACGCCCGCCGGGCAACGGAGCAGGCGTTGGACGAAAACGAGGAAATCGCCGTGGAAACGTTTCCGTTGGCGCAAGTGATGCAACTGGCCGCCAGCGGCGAAATTCGCACGGCCAATTCGTTGGCGACGATTTTGTTGGCGCAGGCGCGTTTGGCGTTTAACGTTTAACGTTTATGGTTTTTGGTTTTCAGTTTACCGTTTTGGGCAAAAATTGCCAAAATTGAAAATTCCGCAACAGCCTGTCCCGACCATGCCCCCGACCAATCGGGGCAGGCTTTCGGCTTGGCAGGCTTGGCGGGAGCAGGAACGCATTCTGACCTCTGACTTCTGAACTCTGACCTGAAAAAATGTTTTTCTCTGATCGTGCCGTTGATTTTTACACGAATTTGCAGCCCCCTGCGTCGTTGCCCGGCGGCGTGTCGGTGATGAATCCGTACGAAAATCCCGAAACACAACGCACCGTCCGCGAGTTCTACCAGAAGTTCTTCGCCGACAACGAGCCGCGTGTGCCGCTGTTGGGCATCAATCCGGGGCGGTTTGGCGGCGGAGTCACCGGCGTTTCGTTCACCGACCCGCTGCGCCTGCGCGAAAAATGCGGCATTGACCACGCACTAACGGGTCAATCCGAACTGTCGAGTCAGTTCGTCTATGCCGTGGTGGACGCAATGGGCGGCGCGGCGGCGTTTTACCGGCGGTTTTACTTGGGAGCCTTGTACCCGTTGGCGTTGGTGAAAGACGGCAAGAATTTCAATTACTACGACGACCCGGCCGTCTATGCCGCCCTGAAACCGGACATTTTGGCTTCGTTGCGGGCACAAAGCGGCTTCGGCCTGAGCCGGACGGCCGTTTGCCTCGGCCAAAAGAACGAGACGTATTTCCGAAAGCTTAACGACGAAGCCGGCCTGTTCGACCGAATCCTGACGCTTGAACACCCGCGATTCGTCATGCAGTACCGCCGCAAGCAACTGGACGACTACGTGGAAAAGTATGTCAAGAGCCTCCCCCAACCCCCTCCCAAGGAGGGGGCTTAAAACTCCCCTCTCCCCACGGGAGAGGGGCCGGGGGTGAGGGTCTCCGGCGTTTTAAGCAATTTTTGCCCAAAACGCCACAGAAGACCGAAGACTGAAAACGATAAACCGAAAACGTTAAACGAAAAACGAAACCCCGTGAATCCCGAAAAAGAACGCATCAAAGCCACGCCCACCAACGCCGGTTGGAAAAAATGGGGGCCGTACCTGTCCGAACGCCAGTGGGGAACCGTCCGCGAAGACTACAGTCCAGACGGCTCGGCTTGGACATATTTCACCTACGAGCAAGCCGTGAGCCGCACCTACCGCTGGGGTGAAGACGGCATCGGCGGTATCTCGGACACCAAGCAGCGCATGTGCTTTGCGTGGGCTTTTTGGAACGGCAAAGACCCGATTATCAAGGAGCGGCTGTTTGGCGTGGCCAATCCGCAGGGCAACCACGGCGAAGACGTGAAGGAGTTGTACTACTACTTGGACAGCACGCCCACACATTCGTACATGAAAATGCTGTACAAATATCCGCAGAACGCTTTTCCGTACAAAAAACTGCTGGAGCAAAACGCCCGCCGCAGCCGCCAAGAGCCGGAGTTCGAGTTGATGGACACGGGCGTTTTCGCCAAAGACGAGTACTTCGACATCTTCGTGGAATACGCCAAAGCGTCGGAAGACGATTTGCTCATCCAAGTCACCGTGTGCAACCGCGCCCCCAAGCGTGCCCGCCTCGACGTAATGCCCACGCTGTGGTTTCGCAACACGTGGTACTGGGGCTACGAAGACCAAGACTACGTGCCCAACGTGGCCGCCACCGAACGCAGCTATCTCACCGCCGAACACGAAGGCGTGGGCAAATACCATTTGTATTTCGAGGACACGCCCGAACTGCTCTTCTGCGAAAACGAAACCAACCGCAGCAAGGTGTTCGGCCAGCCCAATTTCCGTCCCTACCCCAAAGACAGCATCAACGACTACGTGCTGTCGGGCGGCGACACGCGGTACCTGAACCCGCAGCGCAGCGGCACCAAAGGGGCGTTGCGCTACATTTTGCAAGTGCCGGGCAAGCAGGAGGTGAAGCTCCGCTTCCGGTTGAGCAACCGGTACTTGGAAACGCCGTTCGTGAATTTCGACGAAAAGTTCTCAGAACGCCTTCGCGATGCCGACCTCTACTACCAAGACCTGCAAAAACAGGTGACCGACCCCGACCTGCGGCGCATCCAGCGGCAAGCCTACGCCGGGATGCTCTGGAACAAGCAGTTCTACAACTTCAACGTGGACCAGTGGCTCACCGGCGACCCGGCCTCGCCGCCGCCGCCCGCCTCGCGGCTGCGCATCCGCAACCAGTCGTGGCGGCACCTGCACAACGGCAACATCGTGTCCATGCCCGACAAGTGGGAATACCCGTGGTACGCCGCTTGGGACTTGGCCTTCCACTGCGTGCCGCTGGCCCGCCTCGACCCGGCTTTCGCCAAGCGGCAACTGGTGATTTTCCTGCGCGAGTACTACATGCATCCCAACGGGCAGATTCCGGCCTACGAGTGGAATTTCTCGGACGTGAACCCGCCCGTCCACGCGTGGGGCACGTGGAAAGTCTATTCGATTGACAAGGAGATGAACGGCGGGCAGGGCGACCGGCAGTTCTTGGCCACGGTGTTCCACAAACTGCTGATGAACTTCACGTGGTGGGTGAACCAGAAAGACCGCGAAGGCAACAACCTGTTCGAGGGCGGCTTCCTTGGCCTGGACAACATCGGCGTGTTCGACCGCAGCCATCCGCTGCCCAACGGCGCGTACATTGAGCAGGCCGACGGCTCCAGTTGGATGGCCATGTACAGCCTCAACATGCTGCGCATCGCCTTGGAACTGTCCACCTTCGAGCCGAGCTACCAGGAGATGGCCTCCAAGTTCTTCGAGCATTTCCTGTTCATTTCCAAGGCGATGCGCAACCTGTCGGACGACGAGATTGACCTGTGGGACGCGGAAGACGAGTTTTACTACGACCTGCTGCACCTGCCCGCCCAAGACAAAAGCGTGCTGCTGAAAGTGCGTTCGCTGGTGGGGCTGATTCCGATGTTCGCCGTGGAAGTGCTGACCCCGGAAATCGTCCACCAACTGCCCGACTTCACGCGCCGCTTGGAGTGGGTGCTGAAAAACCGTCCCGATCTGGCCCGCATGGTGTCGCGGTGGCACGAGCCGGGTCGGGGCGAAAGCCGGATGCTGGCTCTGATGCGCATCCACCGCCTGAAACGCACGTTGAAGCGGATGCTCGACGAGACGGAGTTTTTGTCGGACTACGGGGTGCGGTCATTGTCCAAGCACCACCTCGACAACCCGTACGTGACGCAACTGGACGGCATCACGTACTCGGTGCAGTACTTGCCCGGCGAGTCGGATTCGGGGATGTTCGGCGGCAACTCCAACTGGCGCGGCCCGGTGTGGTTTCCGGTCAATTACCTGATCATTGAGTCGCTGGTGAAATACTACGAATACTACGGCGACGAGATGACGGTAGAATACCCGACCGGCTCGGGCAAGCAACTGAACCTGAAGCAAGTGGCCGAGGAACTGATGGCCCGCCTGTTGCGCATTTTCCAACTTGATGCCAAGGGTGAACGGCCGTTCTACGGCGGCGACGCGAAGCAAAACCACGACCCGCACTTCAAGGAACACATCCTGTTTTACGAATACTTCCACGCCGACACCGGACGCGGCATGGGAGCCGCCCACCAAACCGGCTGGACGGGCCTGATCACCGACCTGATAGACAGACTGGAAACGGCGCGTAAAGCACAGAAGCAAGCTACCGGGAAAACAAGTGAAGTAACGATTTAGCGTTTGGCGTTTTTCGTTTACCGTTTTGGGCATTTTTTGCTCAAAACGGTAAACGTCCAGTAGGGACAACCTGTTTGTGGAAAACCTTTACCAAGGCCTGTAGCACACAGGCCTGTAGCCCTGAGTGCCACAGGCCTCGGTGATTGGCTTGGTCATAACGACATAAAAACCACTCCACGATACACCCATGTAAGCGACCAACAG
>JALOMD010000381.1 GCA_025455595.1 Cytophagales bacterium
GACAGGACTTTGTCTGTCGGATAGTTGCCACTCGCCAGAGGCGAGCGGCTGTCGTTTTTATTGTAACCCACTGACTATCAGCTAATAGTAACTCTAGTTGCGTTTTGGGCAAAAATCGCCCAAAACGCTTTATGGATTTACGGGCAAATTGCCCGTGAAACTCACTTCGCGTCTGTAGGGAGCCGAGCTTTGCGCCCCCATCCGCGTGACCGAAATGGCGGCGGCGTTGCAGGCCACCCGGCAGGCTTCGCGCCAGTTCAGTCCCTCGGCCAAGGCGACGGCAACGGCCCCGTTGAACACATCGCCGGCAGCGGTTGTGTCCACGGCTGTCACCACCGGAGCCTCCACCATGCCGATGAACGAATCGCCGAGCACAAACACGCCTTGGCTGCCCATCGTGATGATGACGTTTTCCACGCCCAGCAGCTTGAATTCGTGGGCGGCTTTCATGGCCGAGAGTTCGTCGGTTACTTCAATGCCCGTCAGGAGTTGGGTTTCGCTCTGGTTGGGCGTGATTAGGAAAAGTCCTTCATACCAAGTGCGAGGCAGTTCTTGCGCCGGGGCCGGGTTGAGGATAACCTGCTTGCCGTGGATGCGGGCCAGCAGGATGATTTGCTCAACGGTTTCCAGCGGGATTTCCAGTTGCACCAAGATGACATCGGCCGTCTGTATCGAAGGCTCAATCCGGTTGATGTCGCCGGCCGAGAGGGCATGGTTGGCACCGGGAGCCACTACGATCTGGTTCTGCCCCTGCGCATTGACCAGAATGGAGGCCACGCCGGAAGGATGCTCCGCGTCGGCGAACACATGACGGGTGTCAATGCCTTCCTTCTGGTAGCCTTCCACCGCGTTAGTGCCAAACAAATCCTGCCCCACCTTGGCAACGAAGGTCACTTGCGCCCCCAAGCGGGCGGCGGCCACGGCTTGGTTGGCCCCCTTGCCGCCGGGAAAAAGGAAAAATTCGCCGCCCAGCAGGGTTTCGCCGGGCTGCGGGAAATGGCTGGTCTTGATCACCATATCGGTGTTCGAACTGCCGACGACCAGCACACGCGGCGGAGTGTCTTTTGGTAGGTGTTGCTTCACGTTTGACAAACGAATGAATCGGTGGTAAGTAGTTAGCCATTAGTAATTAGCTTTTGGCAAAACAGTTAGGACTTACGCAGAATCTTTGGCAAAAGTGCTAACGGTGAGTGAGTTGCGCGAAAACCTTGGCCAAAGACAATCGCCTCTTTTTCAATAACTTGACCTCCCGCTTGCGTAAGTCCTAACAGTATAACATTCTTTTTTCCAGTAACTTACGGAGCGTTTCAAGCAAAAAATAGATAAAACTGTTTGTGAACAAGCACTTATCGGACGCAGTTTGTTGCCTTGTGGCAGTGGGACAAGATGTTTTGAAGTTTTCGTGCGTAAATAAAAGCGTTTTGAACAAATTTTCACCTCATAACGGCTTGGTTTTCAAACCAAAGTGATGTCCGTGGCCCATGAGTGTCGGGTAGCTGCTGTGTTTGGCGTGTTTACCGCTTGGTTCGGGGAAAAAGGCAAAAACAAAACCCCCTCAGATCGTACGATTTGAGGGGGTTTTGTTTGTTTTAAGATATCGTTCGCGGAGTCGAAGGCGTCCGAACCCAAAATAAGTACTTCATACCGTTTTAGGCAAAAACGCCCAAAACGGCAAGTCGAGGACTGAAAGTGCCAAACGTCATCTCCTGAACGGCCTCCGGCTGCGGTTGTTGGGCGGGCCGTTGCGGTCGGAACGCTGGAAGCTTTTCTGCGGCTGCGGCTTGGCGGCGGGCTTGGCCACCACCATGTTTTCCATCGGGTAAGCGTGGTTTTCGACCACCGGCACCGTCTTGCCGATCAGCTTGTGGATGTCTTTCAAATAAGCCATTTCCTCCGCGTCGCAGAACGACAGAGCCGTGCCGCTGGCTCCTGCCCTGCCCGTGCGGCCGATGCGGTGAACGTAGGTTTCGGGTATGTTCGGAATCTCAAAATTAATCACGTAGGCCAGTTCGTCCACGTCAATGCCACGGGCAGCGATGTCGGTTGCCACCAGCACGCGGATTTGCTTGGACTTGAAGTTTTCCAGGGCACGCTGCCGGGCATTCTGCGACTTGTTGCCGTGAATGGCCTCGGCCCGGATGCCGTGTTTGGCCAGCATCCGCGCCACTTTGTCGGCACCGTGCTTGGTGCGGGTGAACACGAGGGCCGTTTCGATGGATTTGTCCTGAAGCACGTCCACGAGCAGGTTGTTCTTGTTGCCCCTGTCCACGAAATACACCGACTGCCGGATGGTGTCGGCAGTGGACGACACGGGCGTTACCTCCACTTTCACCGGACTGCGCAAAATGCTATCGGCCAGTTTCTGGATGTCGGGCGGCATGGTGGCCGAAAAGAACAGCGATTGGCGTTTGGCGGGCAGCAACGTCAGGATTTTCTTCACATCGTGGATGAATCCCATGTCAAGCATCCGGTCGGCTTCGTCGAGCACAAACAGGCTCAGACTCTGTAAATTCACAAAGCGTTGGTTCACCAAGTCGAGTAGGCGACCGGGCGTGGCCACCAGTATGTCAACTCCTCTTTGCAAAGCATCCGTCTGCGGCCGCTGCGACACGCCGCCGAAAATCACCGCGCACGTGAGGCGCGTATGTGCCCCGTAGGCGGCAAAACTGTCGGCAATCTGGATGGCCAGTTCGCGGGTGGGTGTCACCACCAACGCCTTGATTTGCTTGCGGCCTTTTTCGGGGTTTTGTTGCTGCTGTTGGTAGAGCAATTGCAGCATCGGAATGGCGAAAGCAGCCGTTTTGCCGGTGCCGGTTTGGGCGCAGCCAAGCAAATCTTTTCCTTGCAGCACGACGGGAATGGCTTGTTCTTGGATGGGGGTGGGTTTGGTGTAGCCTTCGGTTTGCAAGGCTTTTCTGATTGGTTCAATCAGATTCAAGTTTTCAAATGACATACATGGATGATAATGGAGGCAGCACGAATGCTGAACGAAACGGCAAGCCTCGGCGTGAGAAAAGGGTACGCGGTACTGGTGGGAATGCCGAATCTTGGTGGGATTGAAATTGCCGCTTGAAAAACCAAAGCGTACTGGTAAGCCTGTATAACCCGCATCCGGGCAAAATGATTCAAAGTTGCTTTTCTTTTCTGGAAAACCGGTGGCAGCCCCCATCCCCAACCCTTCCCCCAAGGGGGAAGGGAGTTCCTTTTCCCCTCCCCCTTGGGGGAGGCCGGGTGGGGGCTTCTACGCAAATCGGAACTGCAAATAATTGACCGTAAAGCCCTTCCCGGTAAAAATGCGTTCGTAGTGCGTGCGGATACCGTGGTGCAGCGGCAATAAATCCGAATGGTACAAATCGGTGGTGTATTGCAAATCCGTCACGGGGGTTTGTTGCAACACTTCCATTGTGTATTCAAACAAAAGCGGACTGTCGGTTTTCAGATGCACCAGTCCGCCGGGACGCAGCAGTTTTTTGTACATTTCCAAGTAACGCGGATGCGTCAGACGGCGTTTGTCGTCGCTTTTGCGCGGACGCGGGTCGGGGTGTACAATCCAGATTTCGCCGACTTCGCCTTCGGCAAAATGGCGTTCCAAGAAGTCAATCGGAGTGCGCAGGAAGGCAGCGTTTGCCAAACCGGCCTCCAAGGCCGCCGTGCTGCCGCGCCACAGCCGGTCGCCCTTGATGTCCACGCCTATAAAATTGCGGTCGGGATACACGGCGGCCAGTCCGGTGGTGTATTCGCCCCGGCCACAGGCCAGTTCCAAGGTAATCAGGTTCGGGTTTCGGAAAAACGCCTCGTGCCAACGGCCTTTGGCGGCATCAAAAAACGGTTTGCCGGGTTCGACGATGTTTTCCCTGAACTTGTTTTCTTCAAACCGAAGCAGTTTGCGGCGAGACATTTTGAAGTACGAGGTACGATTTACGAAGTACGATTTTAATTTAGAATTCAGAATTAAGAATTGAAGGGATGTTTTGGGCGATTTTTGTAAAAACTTGCAATGATTCTGTTTCTATATCAATACTACGGAAACAATTCGGGCTGTGTTTCTTTTAGATATTCGTACTGATTTTGAGTTAGAAAAATGTATCCGTCGTTAACGCACAAGTAAAATTTTCCATCCACGCCATTGTCAGCAAGGGCTTCTTCTATCAGTTCAAAAAACCTTGAATCCAGCCAATCACCGTTCATATTCAATTGTTCGCTGTACGTTTTGCCTTTAAACCGAAAGCCGTAAGGCGTAGTCTTTTTATTCCAGTCTTTTTCAAATTGATCAATGATTTCGGTCGGGGTAAATGCACCTCGTGAAACGTCAGCAAAAGCTTTTGTGAGTTCCTCGTATGGATTATGCAGGTTTCCTGTTTCCCAATCAAAAAAGTTGATTGTTTTGGGAAAGCAAATCAACATATCGAAAAAATTACGAATTTCTTTTTCGT
>JALOMD010000382.1 GCA_025455595.1 Cytophagales bacterium
CGGTTTTGCAATGGTCAGTTACCAAGTGAAGCCATAGACGAAAGTCTGTGTGTTGCTGTCTGATGTTGCGCAGACGCACAGAAGAACCAGTCAAAAAATACCAATCGATCTGTCAGTGCGCGTTTCCCACCCGTCATTGCGATCCCGCCGTGGCGGGAGTGGCAATCTGCCGTCTTGTAACGCGAGTGTTTCGGGCCGTTTTTTTCTGTCCAAACTTGCATTCTGACAGGAACACAAGCCTTTACGAAGCGTATTTACCGAGCCTGTGTTTATGAGATTGCCACGGCCCTCCGCTTCGCTACAGACCTCGCAATGACGGGTAAAACAACAAGCGTTTTAAGCAAAAAATGCCCAGAACGCCTGTTACACACTTTTCACAAGACATTGTTCAAACATCCGTTCAAACGGCAGTTCTATCCCGATTGAACTTTTTTACTTGTCTGTATTTGTTCAGGAACTTTAAACAAACAAAGGATTTCCCAACAGACTGAAAAACGTGCAGAATGAAGAAAAAGACTCGCTTCCAAAGGTCTCAACACATGAAACATTCACAAAGATAAAAACAGACGTTCAATAAAAATTGTCCAAATTCGTCGCCTGACGTTTTAAGCAAATTCTGACAAATTTCTATAAAAAACCAGAGTACGAATTTTCAATTCTTGATTTTGCACTTCAAATGCCGACGACAGACGAAATTTTCATGCGCCGTGCCTTGCAACTGGCCATATTGGGCACGGGTCACGTGAGCCCGAATCCGCTGGTGGGCTGTGTGATTGTCCACCAAGGCCGCGTCATTGGCGAAGGCTGGCACCAGCGTTACGGCCACGCCCACGCCGAAGTGAACGCCGTAAACGCAATAGCCCCGTCCGACGAACCGTTGCTGCGCGAAAGCACCGTCTATGTGACGCTGGAGCCGTGTTCGCATTTGGCGAAACTCCGTGAAGCGGGCATCGCCGTGCGCACCGGCCTGCTTGAGGTTGAATCTCGCCGGATGAACCGGCGTTTTTTCACTTTTATCGAAAAACAACGCCCGTACATTGTCTTGAAATGGGCGCAAACCGCCGACGGCTTCGTGGCCCGCCGCGACTACAGTTCGAAGTGGATCAGCGGCCCGCTGGCCCGGCGGCTGGCGCACCGCTGGCGCGGCGAGGAGGCTGCCGTGATGGTGGGCACCCGCACCGCCCTGCACGACAACCCGCGCCTGAACGTGCGTGACTGGACAGGCCCCGACCCGCTGCGCGTTGTGCTGGACAAAAACCTGCAACTCCCCGCCTCGCTGCACCTGTTTGACCAGACACAGCCCACGTTGTGCTACAACCTGCACCGCGACGAGGCGCAAGACATGGTGCAGTATGTCCGCTGCAACCCTGACACTGGCTTGCTGCCCCAAATCGTCTCCGACTTGCACCGCCGCAAGGTGCAGTCGGTGCTGGTGGAGGGCGGCGCGACGTTGCTGCAAACGTTCATAGACGCACATTTATGGGACGAAATCCGCGTTTTTACCGCACCGCAAACGTTTGGCACGGGTATTTTGGCTCCCCGATTCGGCGGCCGCCTGTTGGAGAAAACAACCGTCGCCACCGACGAACTGACCGTTTTCGAGGCAGCCCCCATCCCCGGCCCTTCCCCCCAAGGAGGAAGGGAGTAAATCTTCACGCCGAGGCGTGACCGGGTGGGGGCTTTAAGTTTTTACGGTTCCGTAACCTTTTTTTGCCTAACTTGCCCGCTTGTGACCTAAATCCTTGGCTTCGGCAGGCCGTCACCTCAAGTTTTCCTACTCGGTTCAAAGCTTCAAGATACGCTCCGTATATACTGAAAAGATCAAAGTTTGCAAGGTTACAAACGAGAAGTCTACTGATTGTCAATGTGTTACATGACTTCTCCTTGCAAACCGCTTCCATGCCAGCACATATTAAACTTCGGGGGTTCCGCAACATTTTTAGCCTTTTTTGGTTAATCAAATCCGTGGCTATCCGAAAACCCGGCTTTTTTGGCAAAAACATTACCAAAAAGTGAAAAACGGTTTAATCGCCCGATATACAAACGACAAAAGGCTTTAATTGGCATCACGTTGGCACGGTTTGCTTGCGTAGTTTGCGGTCTTTTGGCCCGTAACTTGCTGGTCTGTATCGCATGAACAAAAATTAGAAAATGATAGAAAACAACGGAAAAATCAGCTTAGAGGAACGCAAAATCAGAGACGCATTCCAAGCCCGCGACTGGAACGAAATCAAAAGCAACGATTCGTGGGCAGTGTTCAAAATCATGTCCGAGTTTGTCGAAGGATTCGAGAAACTCGCCAAAATCGGCCCGTGTGTGTCCATCTTTGGTTCGGCCCGCACCAAACCCGACAACCCCTATTACAAGATAGCCGAAGAAATCGCCGCCAAACTGGTGCGGCACGGCTATGGTGTCATCACGGGCGGCGGGCCCGGCATTATGGAAGCGGGCAACAAAGGTGCCTTTGAGCAAGGCGGCAAGTCGGTTGGTATCAATATTGTACTGCCTTTTGAACAAAGCAGCAACATTTACATTGACCCTGACAAACTGATTACCTTCGACTATTTCTTTGTGCGCAAGGTGATGTTTGTAAAATACTCGCAGGGATTTGTAGTAATGCCCGGCGGCATGGGCACGCTTGACGAACTGTTTGAGGCCGTGACGCTGATACAGACTGAAAAAATAGGACGGTTCCCGATTGTACTGGTAGGCAAAGCCTACTGGCAGGGATTGATATCATGGATTGAAGACACAGTGCTGGGACAAGAGCGAAACATAAGCCCGGACGACCTGCGTCTGATCAATCTGGTGGATACACCGACAGAGGCCGTCAAGGTAATTGACGATTTCTATTCGCGTTATCTGTTGCAACCAAACTTTTAAATTGAATTTGTTGAATTGTTTTTCTGCAAAAAACGCTTGAAACGCCTTTTTTGCATCGGGCGACTCACGATGTTTTACAGGTTTCGTACTTGCACTGCAATTGACATTTCAATTAACATTCCGAAGATTGCACAGATGAGTCCCGACGGGTTGAAATGCCCAAAACGCTTTGTCGGATGCCATTCCGTGAATGTTTAAAATCGAAACCGTTTAGAGTGTACAGACAGTTGCAGGCAATTTGTGTTTCCATAAAGCGTCTGTGCAATTCACACAATACCTGTCGCGTACAAAAGGCGCGTTTTACTGAATTTTTCAATAAAAAGACAGATATTATACAGTTTTCCTAATCTGTCACGAAACCGATTTGTATTAAGACAGAATGAATATTGCGTTTTTGGACGAAATTAAATTACGTACAATCAAATTTCCACGCAAGACATTTTGGCATGATTTTGAAGCCGGCATCTGAAAGTGCCGCATAAGCAAAACACAGCGAATATCACCTGTCCGTCAATTTGATGGGTCATTAACAACTGATGTCATACATACATCGTTTGGGGTACGTTATTCCTTCGATCATGCGTGAGCAACCGTTGAGGTTGTTTACCGCCAATTGATGAAAACTGCCCGAAACACTTTTTCCGATTCCCTGCAAAAGCCATGGCTTGCGCGAAAAACAAAACCGAAGCCTTTGTGGCAGCCAAGACGTTACAGCGTTTTTCTTGGAAACCATTATTTGCGTAGGCTCTGGCCGTTTCAGGCGTTTTTTGGAAAAACCATTGTAAAACAACAATCGGAGCTATGTAAAGGCTGTTCCGACTTGCTGAGATACTGTATAACATTCGGTTGTCAATGATTGATGTAACCGGTTGACGACTAACGACTAAATTCGCAATTGTGAGAAAAGCACAGGTCATTGCCATCTTGGCACTGGTATTTCTACTGGTGGCCTACGGCATATACGTGAAGTTGTCTGAACGCTTCGACTTTGGCTTCACCTTCAAGCCCGGCCCGCAGTTCTATTCAGCCGACGATCCCCCGGATCAGATTTATTTCGCTGGCGAAACCGTGCCCCTGCACAACGGGAAGGTTTCAAAGCGTTTTGCCAAAGAACTGAAATCGCAGACCTATTGGCATCCGGCGCGGGCTGTCATGCTTGACCGGGCCGTTTATTGGCTGCCGCAAATCAGTTCCATTCTCAAGCAACACAACATCCCCGACGATATCAAATACATGACGCTTGTAGAAAGCGGCCTGCAAAACGTGCAGTCTGAGAAACGGGCGGCGGGTTTTTGGCAAATTATTCCCGAAACGGCTGGCGTGTACGGCCTCGAAATCAACAACGAGGTGGACGAGCGGTATCATCCGCTGTTGGCTACGCACGCCGCCTGCCGTTATTTGAAGCGTGCCCGTCTGTTGTTCGGCAGTTGGACCAATGCATCGGCTTCGTACAACCTCGGCATCAACGGCATGACCAAGGCCATGCTGGGCCAACGCAAGAGTTCTTTCTATGACTTGCGGCTGAATTCACAGACAACGGACTATATTTTCAGAATATTGGCAGTGAAACAATTGGTGGAGCATCCGAAGGCTTACGGCTACAAAGTGAACCGCTATTCCACGCTGAGTTCTTCTATCCGCCAAATCCGCGTCAACAAATCTATCCCGAACCTGACGGCTTTTGCCCAACGCCACGGCATCACGTACCAAGCCTTGCGCATGTACAACCCGTGGATAAAAGCCAACTCGCTGACGGTGAAGAAGAAAAGCTATCTGGTTCTGTTGCCGCGCAAAGGCTCGCTGCCGAAACGCGCCGTCATAGCTGCTGTCCCCGATGCCACCGGAACCGCCTCTACCGTCACCCCAGCCGCCGACTCTGTGGAAGCAAGCCGGTGATAGGTCAGAAGTCACAACTGTAGCGCATGCTTCAGCCTGCGCGAAAATCCGAAGGATTTTTAAAAGCGTCCCGACGAGTCGGGACGCTTTTTTCAATCACCCGTCTGAATATCCGCGCAAAATTTTACACATTTCTTCCCGAAAACACGTATTGTTGTAACGTGGCTGTCTGACATTTTTCTCTCGTGTCATTCTTTCAGAATAACAATGAGACTGTTTAACATTTCGGCTTTTGGTTCCGAATCGTAGGGGCGGGGCTTGCCCCCGCCCTCTCACGGGCAGGCTCGGCAAAGGATAATCCGGGCCTGTGGGAAACAAGGGCGGGAGCCTGCCCCGACGTGTCGGGGGCAAGCCCCGCCCCTACAGTCGGTGCGTTTCCTTAAACAGTCACAATTGGTAAAATCCATAGTTTCAAGTCTATAAAACACCAGAGAACAATTACATAGGACTTACGCAAAGTCAAGCCGAAGGTACAAACAAAACGGCCATCGTACAGGGGCGTTAGCCCCGGCATCTTCGTAGCACGAACGCCCACCGGTCGGACAAACAGGGGCGTTAGCTTTGACATCTTCGGCAGACCGCGCAGACATTGGCAAGATTGCAGGGCTAACGCCCCTGTGCCGCAGGCTTGGCACCGATGCTACGAAGATCTGGTTTTGCGTAAGCCCTGTTATAAACAGAAATAGGACTTACGCAAAAGAGAAGCTAAAAAACGAAGCGGTTATCTTTGGCAAAGATTTTCGCGTAACGTACTGACCGTCAAGACCTTTGCCAAAGATTTGCGTAAGTCATAAGAAAAACAAATTCTGCATTCTGAACCCCTAATTCTGAACTAAACCGTGGCTAAGCTCGGAAGATATAACATATTGAAAGTAGTGAAGGAAGTGGACTTGAAGGAAGTGGACTTCGGTCTGTACCTCGACGGCGGCCGCGACGGCGAAATCCTGCTGCCCACCCGCTACGTGCCCGAAGGCACCGCTCCCGGCGACCGGCTGGAGGTGTTCGTCTATCTTGACTCTGAAGACCGGCTCATTGCCACCACCGAGCGGCCCCTTGCCCAAGCCGACGAGTTCGCTCACCTGCAAGTGGTGGCGGTAGGCGGCGCGGGGGCGTTTCTGGACTGGGGCCTGCCCAAAGACCTGCTGGTGCCTTACCGCGAGCAGCCCGTGAAAATGCGCGAAGGCCAGCGACACATAGTGTTTGTTCATGAAGACCGCCTCACGCGGCGCATCGTGGCCTCGGCGCGTGTGGAACGCTTCGTGGACAAGTCGTTTCCGGATTTGGAAATCGGCGAACAGGTGGATTTGCTCGTCGGCCCGGCCAGCGAACTCGGTTTCAAGGCAATCGTGAACAATCGGTACTGGGGGTTGGTTTATGCCAACGAGGTGTTCGCACCGATTGAAACCGGCCAACGCACCACGGGCTACGTGAAGCAAGTGCGCGACGACGGCAAAATTGACCTGCAACTGCAGCCGCTGGGATTTGCCAAGGTGGAAGGTGCAACGGCAACCATCCTGCAACGCCTCCAAGAAGCGGGCGGCTACTTGGCCGTCACAGACAAAAGCCCCGCCGAGTTGATCAACAGTCTGTTCGGAATGAGCAAGAAAACGTACAAACAGGCTATCGGCGATTTGTACAAACGCCGCGTCGTTCTGCTTGAACCGGAAGGGATTCGTCTGTCAACGGAAGACTGAAATTAATTCAGAATTATGAATTCAGAATTAACTGTCCCAATTCTGTTTGAATAGCTTTTTCTATCAATTTCCAAACCGGTGTTTTAGGTAAAAATTGCCCAAAACGCTCTGTGTTTGTGATATTTTGCGAAGTCGTAAGTTCTGATGTTCTGGTTCTGATGTTCTGCGAAGTCTGTGACTTCGGAGGATTAATCGGGTAGTCTCTGACTACCCCGTGCGAAGCACGAGGAGTCGTTGTCAGCAAAGGTGATTGCGTTACGTGCCGGTAGTCGCAGACCACCGAAATTAATCCTTCGTAGCAAAATGCTACGAAGAACACACAGAGGTTAGTTCAGAATTATGAATTTAGAATTATCTGTTTCATCTCTGTTTAAATAAAATTTTATGTCAATTGTCGAACAGGCGTTTTAGCCGATTTTTGCCAAAAACGCTAATGTGTTCTGCGAAGTCTGTGACTACCGAACATAAAATTGCGTAGAAAAATGCTACGGAGAACGCAGGGAATTCGCTGTACCTGCCAAAGTTGGCGTTTTAAGCAAAAATTGCCCAAAACGCCGATTTGTCACTTTTTGTTTTCTACTGTTCATATCAATAGAAACACACAGAACAAGACTCGTAAGCCTACCCTAAAAAATTCTTAATTCTGAATTCATAATTCTTAATTACCTCATGCGTCGCCGTAGTTTTCTGCAAACCGGAGCCACCGCTTTGGGCGGTTTGTTCATCAGTTTTCCATTGGTCGCTAACCCGCGCCGGCACGCCGCCGCTTTCACACCGAATATTTGGGTCAGCATTGAGCCGGACGACACAGTTACGGCCGTCATCAGCCGTATTGAAATGGGACAAGGGCTGCGTACGACGTTCGCAATGGCGTTGGCCGACGAATTGGATGCCGACTGGCAGAAAGTGCGTGTGCAAACCGCCCCGTTCGATCCGAAATACGGCAACCAGTGGTCGTTTGCCAGTGCCAGCACCATCATGAACCTGCCCATCCAACGCGAGGCCGGGGCCGCCGCCCGCATCATGCTGGTGCAAGCCGCCGCCGCCCGCTGGAATGTGCCCGAAACCGAGTGCTATGCTGAAAAAAGCAAGGTTTTCCACCGGCCGTCGGGCCGCAGCCTGCGCTACGGCGAACTCACCGCCGATGCCGCCAAACTTACGCCGCCCGCCAAGCC